>DATJFC010000052.1:0-7082 GCA_035495995.1 Holophagaceae bacterium | reverse complement strand
CCAGGCGATGCTGTGCTTCTTGAAGGTGGCCTCGTCGCCGGTCTTGAAGAAGTCGATGAGGTCCTCCAGGGCCTCCTTCTGGTCGGGGTTGGCTTCGAAGCGGGTCTTGGTGCTGCCGTCGGGCATCGTGACCTTGGCCATCTGGTCCTCCACATAGGGAAGAGCCTTCTGGAGCCAGTAGACGACCGTGTCGAGCTGCTCGCCGTAGACGCCGCCCACCTTGAAGGGTTGGGCCACGGCCTTCTTGCCCTTCTTGGCGAAGCGCACATTGAGCTGCTGCTGGTCCGCGGCGGGCAGGGCCTCGATGTCCTTCAAGGTGAGGCCCTTGTCATAGAGGCCGTTGGCGGAGGTCGCCACGGGGTCCTGGCCGGGGATCTGGTTCACCTGGATGGGATCCACCTTCGGGTCGAAGATGTAGGGCTTGAGATGGGCCAGGGCCGCCATCGGGCTGCCCTTCATCTGGAACTTGGCGTGCTGCTTCACGGCGGTCTGGACCGCCTTCTTCAGCTGCTCGTAGGTGAGGCTGGCGGGGACGAACTTCGTCGCGTGCGTGTGGCTGTAGTTGCCGTGGTTGGCCCACACGAGTTTCAGGTACTCGCCGAGCCCGGCGCGCGTGGACGCGTCCAGGGCGTCCTGCTTCGACCAGACGCCTTCCAGGAGGTGCTTGATGTCGAGGGCCTTGGGGTGGTTCTGGAGGTAGCCGATCTCGTCCCCCGCCAGGGCGGCGCGGTAGAGGTAGTAGGCGAATTTGCGCTGGGTGGCCTTCAGCTTGTCGAAGCCCGGGGCTTCGACGGGCACCAGCCACATCTCCCGCCCGTCGGTGCCCAGTTTCTCGATTCCGGGCGCGGAGGCCGGAGCGGCCGGGGCTGGGGTCTGGGCGAAGAGAGGGGCGCCGGCGACAAGGGCCGCCATGATCCAGGCTCGCTGCATGGGTCCTCCGAGGAAAGGACCCATCATGCCACAGCGGCTCCGGAAGGCCCGCTCAGACGACCAGAAGCTCCTCGAGGCGCTGCTGGAACTGCTTCAGGTCAAAGGGTTTCGGGAGGCAGGGCAGGTGGTGTTTCTCGATGAACTCGAGGGTGGGGGCGTCGTAGGCATCCCCCGTGGTGAAGAGCACGCGGCGGACCATGTCCGGCCGGTGGGTCTGGATCCAGCCGAAGAGGTCGATCCCCGAGAGGCCGGGCATGCGGATGTCCGAAACCACCAGGTCGTAGGTGCCGCCCTTGAGGAGCTGGATGGCCTCTTCGCCCTGGGCGGCGCTGGTGGGGGCGTGGCCCATGGCCTCCACGGCCTCGCTGAAGAGGTCCAGGAGGGCGGGCTCGTCCTCGACGATGAGCACGCGCTTGCCGCCGGGACCCGCCTCCGGCGACGGGGCTCCCGCGCTGGAGGCGGCCCGGGCTAGCGGGGCGCTTTCCCGGACGGCGGCCAGGTCCCGGATGTAGGCCGAGACGGCCACGACCCGCTCTTCCGCGCCCCGCACGGGCGAGAAGGTGAGGTCGGCGGGGAAGGTCTGGCCGCTTCGGCGCAGAGCCTCGCCCGCGGGCTGGCGGACCACTTCGCCCGCGCCCACCCGGCCCAGCAGGTCGGAAAGGCCGCCTCGCGCCGCCTCGGGCATCAGGCGGGTGAAGGGCTGGCCCACCGCCTCGCCGCGGCCGTAGCCGAACATCGCTTCGGCCGCGGCGTTCCAGGTGAGCATGCGGCCATCGGCGCCGAAGGAGACGAGAGCGTCTCCCAGGTTCTGGGCGAGGCTTTCCAGGAAGCGCCGCGTCTTCTGGTTCTCCTGGTGGGCGCGCTCGAGCTCCGCATAGATCTGGGCCAGCTCCTGATTCCGGCGCTCCAGGTCCTCCTTGACGCCCCGCAGGTCCGAGTAGAGGCGCGCGGTCTCCATGCTCGACTTCAGCGCGTCCTCCAGCAGCTGCTGGGGGTCGGCGTGCTTCTCGGGCTGGAGGTCGTCAATGGTGACCCCGCTGTGCCGCAGGACGACGGCCGGGGTCTGCTCGGGATTCACGCCCGGGGCCGGGGCCGTGCCCACCTCGCGCAGAGCCTCGGAGAGGTTCGAGTCGATGAGGGTCAGCATGGCTTCGAAGTCCTTGACCTTCTTGTCGAGGTTGAACTTCTTGAAGGTGTATTCCACCGTCTCGCGCGTGATGGCGCGGAAGGTCTCTCCCACGCCGATGCCCTGGGCCGCGATGGCCTCGAAGAACGGCGCGTTCCGGAAGTTGAGGCGGCGGTTCATGATGCCCACCGCGAGGGCGTCGGGCAGGTCCCGCTTGTTGAACTGGAGCACCAGGGGGATCTGCTTGATGTTCAGGCGGTTCGCGTTGAGGTTGTGGTAGAGGTTGCTCAGCGAATCCACGTTGTCCTGCATCTTGGAGTCGGAGGAATCCGCCACGAAGACCACGCCGTCGGCGCCGCCCAGCACCACCCGCCGGCTCGCGTCGTACTGCACCTGGCCCGGCACGGTGTAGACCTGCAGGTGGATGGCGTTGCCGTAGATGTAGCCCAGGTTGATGGGCAGCAGGTCGAAGAAGAGGGTCCGGTCTTCCTGGGTGTTGACGCTGAACATGTCTCCGCGCTGCTGCTCGGCGCAAAGCGTGTGCAGCTGGTGCAGGTTCGTCGTCTTGCCGGACAGCCCTGGCCCGTAATAGACCAGCTTCAGCAGGATTTCGTTGGCTCGAGTGTTGAATTGGACCATGGCGGCGACGGGGAAGTCAGGCTAGCACGAGTAAAAAACCGGGGATCTCCTGACCGTCTCAACGGCAGGGCGCCTGCTAGGATTTAGTTCTGGATGGGAGCCGTTCCGGCGCGGTTCCAGACAAGCGTCCTCCAGCTTCCAAGGCAGAGCAAGCGCAATGAATCGACCACTTCAACAGATCCGATGAGTTTCCCGGCCCATGTCGCCCTCCTCTTCTCGGCATCGGCTATCGCCGATGCGCGGGGCCTCCCGCTAGGCTGAATCTTGTCCATCTTTAGGTTCCCCTCACGATGAGTCTCCCGGCCCATGTCGCCATCATCCTGGACGGCAACGGCCGATGGGCCGCCCAACGGGGGATGCCCCGCATCAAAGGCCACAAGGCCGGGGTGCGGGCCGTGGAGGACATCCTGGATGAGGCCGCGGATCTGGGAATCCAGCACTTGAGCCTCTACGCCTTCTCGACGGAGAACTGGAAACGGCCCGCGTTGGAGGTGACGGCCCTCATGGCCCTCCTGCGCATGTACCTGCGGATGTTCGTGCCGCGGCTCCTCGCCAAGGGGACCCGCTTCAACCACCTGGGGAGCAAGGAGGGCCTGCCCTCGGGCGTCGTCTCCGATCTCCACTGGCTGGAGGAGAAGACGGCCCATGGCAAGGGCATGGTCTTCCACCTCGCGGTGAACTACGGGTCCCGGCTGGAGATCGCCCAAGCCGCCGCCCGTTGCGTGGCGGAGGGGCTGAGGCCGGACCAGGTGGACGAGGCCGCCCTCCAGGCGCGGCTCTGGACCGCGGGCGTGCCGGATGTGGACCTGCTCATCCGCACCAGCGGCGAGCACCGCATCTCCAACTTCCTCCTCTGGCAGTCGGCCTACGCCGAGCTCTACCTCACAGACCTGCTTTGGCCCGATTTCAGCCCGGCACGGCTGCGCGAGGCCTTGGACGACTTCGCGTCGCGGGAGCGGCGTTTCGGGGGCTTGTAGGCCACAATACCTTTCATGGCCAAGAAGACACCCGCGCAGCCCCCGGCGCCCGCCGCGCCCGATGCCAAGTCCGGCGCGAAGCCCGGCTTCGACCGGAAAAACCTCCTGACCCGCGTCGGCACGGCGCTGATCTTCGCCGCGCTCTTCCTGAGCCTCCTCTGGTTCGGCGGGGACGCGCCCTGGGGCAGCCCGGTCTACCTGGGGCTCATGGCCGTCAGCATCTTCGCCGGCGTGCGGGAGATGACGCTCATCGCCCGCGCCCGGGGCTTCAATCCCCAGATGGTCCCGGCCCTGCTCGTGGCCTGGGGCGTGCTGCTCCACTTCCACTTCCAGACCGGCCTCGACGACCCGCTGCCGCTCTGGCTCGTCCTGGGCGCCGGCTTCTTCCTCATCCACTTCGGAGCCCTCTTCTTCGACCCGAAGCTCGAGGAGGCGCTGCCCAGCCAGGCCATCGCCTGGATGGGCGCGCTGCTGATGGGTTTCGGCCTCGGCTTCCAGCAGAAGCTCTTCCTGCTGCAGGGCACGCTCCCCAAGACCGGCAGCCGCCTCATCCTCGCCCTCTACCTGATCACCTGGCTCGGCGATTCCGCCGCCTATTTCGTCGGCAGCGCCTTCGGCAGGCACCGCCTCGCGCCGAAGGTGAGCCCGAAGAAGAGCTGGGAAGGCGCCGCCGGCAACCTGCTGGGCAACTTCCTGGGCGCCGCCATCATCAAGGCCACGGCCTGCCCCCAGTGGACCTGGGTGGACGCCGCGGTGCTGGCGCTCCTCATGGGCGCGGCGGGGCAGCTCGGCGATCTCGTGGAGAGCACCTGGAAGCGCAGCGCGGGCGTGAAGGACTCCAACGCGGGCGGCGTCTCCATCCCCGGCCATGGCGGCCTTCTGGACCGCGTGGACAGCCTGCTCTTCGCGGCCCCCGTGCTCTTCGCCTACGTCCACTTCGTGCACGGATTCAATTGATGAGGAAGGTCGCGGTCCTCGGCAGCACCGGCAGCATCGGCTGCTCGGCGCTGGAGGTGGTCAAAGCCCATCCCGGGCGCCTCGCCGTCGCGGCGCTGGCGGCGGGCCGCAACCGCGACCGCCTGCGGGAGCAGTGCGAGTCCTTCCGGCCCGCGCGGGTGAGCGTGGCGACGGAGGAAGACGCGCGGTGGCTGGAGGCGCAGCTCTCCTACAAACCTGAAATCGTCTCCGGCGCGGAGGGCCTCATGGCCTGCGCGCTTCACGAGGACGCCGACACCGTGCTCGCGGCCATCGTCGGCGCGGCCGGCCTGCCCTCGACCGAAGCCGCGCTGCGGAAGGGCCGCCGCGTCTGCGTGGCCAACAAGGAGTCCCTCGTCGTGGGCGGCGAGCTCATGCGGCGCGCGCTGGAGGCGGGCGGCGGCGAGCTGCTGCCGGTGGACAGCGAGCACGCGGCGCTCCATCAATTGCTCGCGGGGCGCGCCCCGGCCGACATCGCCGAGCTGCGCCTCACCGCCAGCGGCGGCCCCTTCCGTGACTGGCCCCTCGACAGGATCCGCGCCGCGACGCGCGACGAGGCGCTGAACCATCCCACCTGGAAGATGGGCCCCAAGATCACCATCGACAGCGCGACTCTCATGAACAAGGGGCTGGTGGTCATCGTGGCCTCCGTGCTCTTCGGCGTGGGCCCGGAGAAAATCGCCGTGACGGTCCATGCGCAGAGCCAGGTCCACGCGATGGTGGGCTTCACGGACGGCACCTACCAGCTCCAGGTCTGCGCCAACGACATGAAGCTGCCCATCCAGTACTGCCTCCTCCACCCCGACAAGGTGCCGGGGCCCGTCCCGCCTTATGGATGGGACCAGGCCCGCAGCTGGACCTTCGAGGCGCCGGATCTGGAGCGCTTCCCCTGCCTGGGGCTGGCCTTCGACGCGCTGCGGGCCGGCGGCACCGCTCCGGCGATCCTCAATGCGGCGAACGAGGTGGCCGTCGCGTTTTTCCTGGAAGGACGGCTCAGCTTCTGGGATATCCAGGCCTGCGTCCGCGAGACCTTGAACGCCGTTCCAAGCGAACCCATGCTGGACCTCCCGCAGGCCCTGGACGCCGACCGCCGCGCCCGCGCCTTCGCGGAAACCTGGGCGGCCCGGCTCGCCCGCTGAAAGGCCCGTTTTGCTGCTGAACCTCCCCCTCGCGCTCTTCTCGTTCGGCGGCCTCTCGTCCGTGTGGCCGCCGGTGCTCATGCTGGGCGGGCTCATCTTCCTCCATGAGCTGGGCCACTTCATGGCGGCCAAGCGCATGGGCATGCCGGTGGAGGTGTTCTCGCTCGGCTTCGGCACGCGGCTCCTCGGCTTCAAGTGGCGGGAGACGGATGTGCGCCTCTCGCTGCTGCCCCTCGGCGGCTATGTGAAGCTGGCGGGCTTCAACCCCGAAGAGCCCGGCGCGGAGGATCCCCACGGCTTCCTCCAGCAGCCCGTGTGGAAGCGGCAGCTCTTCTATTCCGGCGGCGTGATCATGAACCTCCTCACGGCCTTCGCGCTGCTGTGGGCCGTGGGCGTGGACGGCGCGCGGGCCGACAAGCCTTACGCGAAGCCCGGATCGGCGATGGTGGTGGGCGAAGTCGTCAGCGGCTATCCGGCCGCGGCGGCGGGGCTCCGTCCCGGCGACGAGCTGCGGAAGCTCGGGCCGCTTGGCTTCCCCGGGAGCCGGTGGGAAGACGCCGTCGACTACATCAAGGGGCACGCGGGACAGCCCATCCCCCTCCAGATCAACCGCGAGGGCAAGCCGTTGGACCTGAGCGTCACGCCCCGGCTGGAGAACGGCCAGGGCAAGATCGGGCTGGCGCCCGGCGCCGAGTCCTTCGAGTTCGCCAAGCGCGCCTTCAAGCCGGCGGACCTCTGGACCGGCGCGCGCTTCAGCGCCCGGATGATGGCCGACATGACCAAGGGCGTCTTCGCCTTCCTCGGCCAGCTCGTGACCTTCAAGGCCCACTCGGCGGATGTGGCCGGACCCATCGGCATCGTGCGCATGAGCGCCCAGGCCGCGAAGGCGGGCTGGATCACCTTCCTCACCATGACGGCCTTCATCAGCCTGCAGCTGGCGATCCTGAACCTGCTGCCCATCCCCATGCTCGATGGCGGCCACATGGCCGTCCTCGCCTGGGAGCGCGTGCGCGGGCGGGATTTCACCCTCGAGTTCAAGGAGAAGCTCTTCACCGGCGGCTTCCTCTTCCTCGCCGGGCTCATGGCCCTCGTCATCTTCCTGGACGTGGTGAAGCTGCGGAAGTAGCGGCTACTCCCGCGCGCCCTTGCGGACGCGGTCCATCTCGCGCTTGGCCTCGCGCTCCTTCAGGGCCTCCTTCTTGTCGGCGGCCTGCTTGCCCTCGGCCAGGGCCACCTTGAGCTTGATCTTGCCCTTCTCGTTCAGGTAGATCGCGAGCGGCACGAGGGTGAGGCCCT
>DATJFC010000051.1:0-5119 GCA_035495995.1 Holophagaceae bacterium | reverse complement strand
GAAGCGGGGTCGAGGTCGCCGACGAGCAGGATGGCCATGCGGCCGGGCGCGCAGGCGCGGCGCGCGTAGGCGCGGAGATCGTCCCGCCGCATCGCGTCCACGGCCGCGGCGTAGTCGGCGAGGTTGCGGCCATAGGGGTGTCCGGGCAGGGCGGCGCCCAGCAGCACGGCCACGGCCGGGTCCTTGGGGAAGGCGCCGGACCTGAGGTCCGCGACCAGGGCCGCCTTCGCGAAGGGCAGGCGCGAGAGCTCCACCTGCCGCAACCGCGCGGTCTCCGTCTCGCACCAGAACCGGAAGGCGGAGGCGGGCAGGTCCACGCCGGAGGCGAGGAAGTCCCGGGTGTCCACCGCCTGGTTGCCGACGGCGCCAGCGAGGCCATAGGCCTCCCCCGCGCCGTGATCGAAGCGGGCCTCGAGCTGGGCCAACGCCGCGTCTTGGGCGGATTGGAGCTCGTCGGTCTGGCCCGAGGGGTGCCCCTTGGATTGGAGCCGCGCCACGCGCAGGTTCTCGGCGAGCTCGTCCTCTTTGGCGAGCAGGGCGTCGAGGGCCGCGTCGCTCTTCAGGTCCTCAGGCCAGGCCGGGCCCAGCAAGCTGCGCGAGAGCAGTTCCGTGGCGCCCAGCAGCTGGGGCGGCTCGTCCACGCCGCCCTGCCGGAAGAACAGCGAGGCGCGGAAGGCCCCGCTGCCGGGCCGGCTCACGAGGATGAGGTCCGCGCCGTTGGCGAGGCGCTGTTCCGTCAGGCCTGTCAGCGGGGCCGGCGGCGCCTGGGCCGCGATGGCCCCGCACAGGAAGGCGGCGGCCAGGCTTGGCGGGAAGCGTCGGAGCATCCCGCCAGCTTATCAGCGGATGGTGATGGTCCCGTTCGTGGTGGCGAGCTCGATGGCCTGCGCGGAGCCGGGGATGCGGAGCCGCGTCTCGGAGCCGCCGCTCTCCAGCAGGTCCACGCTGCGGCGCTCCACCTTCACGGATTCATGGCGGCTCGTTCGGGCGTGGACTTCGCCGGTGGCGCGCCCGAGATCGATGGTCATGTCGCCGTTGGTGGTGCGCAGCGCGATGCCCTGGTTCCAGCCGTCGAGGCCCGAGGCCTCCACGTCCGAATTCGTCGTCGCGAGGTCCACGCCGCCCTGGACGTCCTCCAGGTGGATCTCGTCATTGGAAGTGGCGCCCTTGAGGCTCGCGCGCAAGTGGCGCGCCGTGATGCCGCCGTTGCTCGTGGAGACGGACACGCTGCCGTCCAGGTTCTCGAGCGTCACATCGTCGTTGCTGGTCTGGAAGGAGAGGGTTCCGCCGAAGCCGCCCGCGGCGATGCTGTCGTTGCTCGTGCTGAAGGCGCCCGCCACCTTCCGCGGCACCTTCAGCGTGAAGGCGCAGGACGGGCTCTTGCCGATGTGCCAGCCGTCGCGCCCGGGGAAGACGGCTTCCACGGACACGCCGCCGTTCTGCTCCTTCATCTCCCAGCGCACGGGGCGCTGGTCGGTGTCCTCGATGTCCGCGGTGACCGCGACCTCGTCCTTGTCCCAGCCCTCGACGCGGATGGAGCTGTTGCGGGTGGAGACGGTCAGCGTGCCGCCGGGCTTCAGGGGGAGGCTTTTCTGCTCGGAACGCACGCCGGCGAAGGCCGGGGCCGCGAGCAGGCAGAGGACGGGCAGGCAGAGGGCGGAACGGGACAGGGAGCGCATCAGGCACCTCGTGATGGGTGCCCTGGATACGCTCCCTGGCCGGTCCCGCTTAGCGGACGACGATGCCGCCGTTGGTGGTCTCGAAGCTGAGCTTCTGCGCGCGGCCCGGGATGCGGATCTGGGCCTCGTGCTTCTCCATGTTCACGATCTCGACGCCGGAGAGCTTGATGTCCAGGCGGCCGTTGGAGTTCTCGGCGTGCAGGTCGCCCTTGGCCTGGCCCAGCTCCACTTCGATCTCGCCGTTGGTGCTCTCCAACCGGATGCCTTCGCCCCAACCGTCCAGGTTCTTGGCGGTGATGCTGCCGTTGGTGGTGTCGAGGTCGATGCCGCCCGCGACATTGGTGAGGTCCAGGTCGCCGTTCGTCGTCCCGCCCTTGATGCGCGCGAAGAGCTCGGATGCGACGATGCTGCCGTTGGTGGTGTCGGCGTGGACCTCGCCCTTGATGTTCGAGACGCGGATGTCGCCGTTGGTGGTGTCGCATCCCGCGAAGCCCTCGACGCCCTTGACCTCGATGCCGCCGTTGGTGGTCGCGTAGTTGCTGATGACCTTGTAGGGCACCTTCAGCACGAACTCGCAGCGGGGGCTCTGGCTGCCGAAGAACCCGAAGTTGAACCAGCCGCTCTGGGGCCACACGGCCTCGATGGCGAGGCCGCCGTCCTTGCGCTCCACCTTGAGGTCGATGTGGCGGCCCTCGCTGTCGCGGATGTAGGCGGTGAAGTCCACGCGCTCCTGGTTCCAGCCCTCGACCTTGATGCTGCCGTTCCGGTTGGTGACCCAGAGCTTCCCGTTGTAGCCGAGCACCTCCACGCGGTGTTCCGTGCGGGTGGGCGTGAAGGCCGGCATTTCAGGCGGCGCGGGGGGCCGGGGCGCGGCGGGGGCTTCCGGCGGCGCGGGCGGGGCAGGGGGCGCGGGCGGCTGCTGCGCGGAGAGGCACGCGGCCGCAGCGAAGAAGACAGGAAGGAGCTTGGGACGGGACATGGGTTCCTCGCCGGTGGGAAAGATCCAGGGCGGGCCTGGCAACTTGTAAACGGAGAAGGCTCAGGCGCGTTTAGTTCCAATGGTAAACTGTCCGGTTCAAGGAGATAAAGCCCGTGAATGCCTATATCCTCTCCGCCACCCGCACCGCCGTCGGAACCTTCGGGGGCGGCCTCAAACCTCTGTCCGCCGTGGAGATGGGCGCGCTCGCGGTGCGCGAGGCCGTGGCCCGCGCGGGCGTGGCCGCGGAGCAGGTGGAGGAGACCGTGCTGGGGTGCGTGCTGCAGGCCGGCAGCGGCCAGAACGTGGCCCGCCTCGCGGCCCTGAAGGCGGGCCTGCCCTTCTCGTCTCCGGCCCACACGCCCAACCAGGTCTGCGGATCCGGCCTGAAGGCCGTGGCCCTGGCCGCCCAGAGCGTGGCGAACGGCGACGCCTCCCTCGTCGTAGGCGGCGGCACCGAGAGCATGAGTAACGCGGCCTACCTGCTGCCGTCGGCCCGCTGGGGGGCCCGCATGGGCAACGCGCAGCTCATCGACTCCATGATCCAGGATGGCCTCTGGTGCGGCCATGGCGACACGCACATGGGCATCACGGCCGAGGCCATCGCGAGCCGCTACGGCATCAGCCGCGAGGCCCAGGACGCCTTCGCGCTTCAGAGCCAGCAGAAGGCGGCGGCCGCCCAGGCCGCCGGCAAGTTCGACCGCGAGATCTTCACCGTCACCATCCCCGGCAAGAAGGGCGATGTGGCCTTCAACCGCGATGAGTTCATCCGCGGCGACGCCAGCGCCGAAGGCCTCGCCAAGCTCAAGCCCGCCTTCAAGAAGGACGGCTCCGTGACGGCGGGCAACGCCTCGGGCATCAATGACGGTGCGGCGGCCCTCGTGATCGGCGATGAGAAGGCCGCCAAGGCCTCCAAGCCCCTCGCGCGCATCCTCGGATTCGCCCAGGCCGGCGTGGATCCGGCCGTGATGGGCCTCGGGCCCGTGCCCGCCATCCAGAAGCTGCTGGCCCGGACCGGCGTGAAGCTCGGCGACATCGAGGTGTTCGAGTTGAACGAGGCCTTCGCGGCCCAGAGCCTGGGCGTCCTCCACGACATGCCCGGCATCGACACGGCCAAGGTCAATGTCCGTGGCGGCGCCATCGCCATCGGCCACCCCATCGGCGCATCCGGCGCCCGCATCCTCGTCACCCTGCTGCACACGCTCCAGGACGAGGGCAAGCGCTACGGCCTCGCCGCCCTCTGCGTCGGTGGCGGCCAGGGCGTGGCCATGCTGGTGGAAAGGCTCTAGGGCTTTCGACTCTTGGCTCTGGGCTTTCGCTGGGCCAGGCATGCCCGTGTCCGTTCATGGTTCGTACTTCCGCATGCCTGGGCGAGCGAGAGCCGATAGCCTAGAGCCGAGAGCCCCTCCATGATCACCCTCACCCATGTCAGCAAGCAGTACGACCGCATCCACACCGCGCTGTCGGAGGTGAGCTTCCATGTGGCCGCGGGCGAGTTCATCTTCCTTACCGGCCCGAGCGGCGCGGGCAAGAGCACGCTCCTGAAGCTGCTCTTCCGCGAGCAGGTGCCCAGCTCTGGCGAGATCCAGGTGGCGGGGCACCGGCTGGCCAGCATGTCCGTGAAGGAGATCCCGCCCCTGCGGCGCAAGCTGGGCGTCGTGTTCCAGGACTTCAAACTCATCCGCACCCGGACGGTCTACGAGAATGTGGCCTTCGTGCTGAAGGTGCTGGGCGTCTCCGCCGCGGACCAGAAGCAGCGCACCTTCCGCGCCCTGAAATTGGTCGGCCTCCAGCACAAGCTGAGCAGCTATCCCCTGCAGCTCTCCGGCGGCGAGCAGCAGCGCGTGGCCATCGCCCGCGCTCTCGTGAACGATCCGCTGGTGCTGCTGGCGGACGAGCCCACGGGCAACCTCGATCCCGACCTCGCGCAGGAGATCATGGCCCTCTTCGAGCGCATCAACCAGGCCGGCACGACGGTGCTCGTCGCGACCCACGACCGCAGCCTCATCCAGCGCATGAAGAAGCGCGTCATCGGCCTCGACCACGGCCGCCTGGCCTTCGATCAACCGGCTCCGGCCAGTACCGTGGTGGTCTGATGGCCCAACCCCTTCACGACCTCAGCTTCGTCACCTCCGCGTCCGATGTGAGGCAGCTCGGCATCTGCCACGCGGAGGTGGCCTTCGTGGGGCGTTCCAACGTGGGGAAGTCCTCGCTGCTGAACGCGCTGGCCCACCACAAGCAGCTGGCGCGCGTCTCCAAGACGCCGGGCCGCACGCGGCTCATCAATGTGTTCCTCACCGGACCGGACCGCTGGGTCGTGGACCTGCCGGGCTACGGTTTCGCCACGGGGCCCGTCGCCGAAAAGGCCAAGTGGGAGGAGATGATCGGCGGCTACCTCACCGGGCGCGCCTCGCTGCGCATGGTCTTCGTGCTCGTGGACGCCGAGGTGGGGCCGACGAAGCTG
>DATJFC010000050.1:0-7691 GCA_035495995.1 Holophagaceae bacterium | reverse complement strand
GGCCGATTGGGATCGTGTCGAGCACCTGCGGGCCGGGGAGACGGTCTGGGTTCACGATTCCGACGACCGCGACGGAGATTGCATGAGCGAAGGCACGACGCTGGCCGGCCCTTTCTTTCTACCTGAAGCGGCTTTGGCTGGCGCCTTCCTATACTTGGGGTGGCTGGTTCTGTTTGTGAGGCGCCGGTGGAACCGTTCCGAGGCATCGTCAGGCCGCTGAAGCGGATGGCGCCATTGATCCTCCTCGTGGCCCTCGCTTGCAAGGGACCCGGCGCAGCGCCCGCGCCGACGGCGGCCCATCTCACCGTCCACTTCCTGGACCAGGACGCGGTCTGCGGCGTGGACCGGCCTCGGCCCGGCGTATGGGCCTTCATGGACGCGGGCCTCTGGCGCGATCTGGATACGGTCTGGACCGGCTCCGAGGGCCGGGCCGTCCTCGGCCGCACGGCGCCGCGATGGGTGCTTCTGAAGGACCCCGAAGGCGAAGTGCACCGCGTCGTGCTGTCGAACGAGCCGGATCGGCTGGAGCCCGGCCAGCCGTCAGATCGCGACAGCGCGGAGGACCAGGCCGAAGGCCTCTTCATCACCTGGCTCTGGCTCAGCCAGGTGTTCATCCGCCACTAACGGAGCGCCGCCCGCGCTGCGACGACGCGCGAGAGCGCCTCCTCGGGCGTGTCCGCCAACGCGGTGAGGTGGCCCATCTTGCGGCCTTTGCGCGCTTCGGTCTTGCCGTAGAGGTGCAGCTTCACATCAGGGAAGGCCAGCAGCTTCTCCCAGGCGGGCTCGCCCTGATCCGGCCAGAGATCGCCCAGCAGGTTCGCCATGGCGGCGGGGCGGTGCAGGCGCGTATCGCCCAGGGGCAGGCCGCAGACGGCGCGCACCTGCTGCTCGAACTGGCTCGTCACGCAGGCGTCGATGGTGGCGTGGCCGCTGTTGTGGGGGCGCGGCGCGACCTCGTTCACCAGCAGCCGGCCTCCGGGAAGGACGAAGAACTCCACGCAGAGGACGCCGACCATGCCCAGCGCGTCGGCGATGCGCTCCGCCATGCGGCGGGCTTCGGCCGCGACGGGCTCTGGAACGCGGGCCGGGAAGATCGTCGTGTCGAGGATGTGGTTCGCGTGGGCGTTCTCCGCCACATCCCAGGCGCAGGTCTCGCCGCCGGCCGAGCGCGCCGCGAGGACGCTGACCTCGCGCTCGAAAGGCGCGAAGGCTTCGAGGACGCCTTGGGTCCCCTTCAGCGCGGCGAAGGCCGCCGCGAGGTCCGTGCCGGCATCCAGTTTCTGCTGGCCCTTGCCGTCGTAGCCGAAGGCCGCGGTCTTGAGGATGGCGGGCAGGCCCAGGGCCGAGGCGGCTTCGCGCAGGTCGGCCTCGGTGTTAATCTCGCGGAAGGGCGTGACCGGAAAGCCGTTCGATTCGAGGAACCGCTTTTCGCGCAGGCGGTGCTGGACGGTGTGCAGCACGGAGGCGCCGGGGCGCATGGGGCAGACCTCCGCCACGGCCTCCAGGGTCGCGGCCGCGATGTTCTCGAACTCCACGGTCATCACGGCCACGCCCCGCGCCATCTCCCGCGCGGCGTTGGCATCGCCGTAATCCGCCCGGACTTCCAGGTCCGCCACCTGGCCCGCGGGGCAGTCCTCGCCCGGATCCAGCGCGTGGACGCGGTAGCCCATTTTCCGCGCGGCCAGCGCGAACATGCGGCCCAGCTGGCCGCCGCCGAGCAGGCCGAGCGTGGCGCCAGGGCGGATGGGGTCGGACATCAGATACCTCGGAACCGCCCATTCTCGCATGGCACAATCGGCGGCATGGACCGCGTCTTCCTCATCATCCTTTCGGACCGCGCCTCGGCCGGAGCCTACGAGGACAAGGCCACGCCGCTGCTCCGGGCCTGGCTGGAGGGGCAGGGAGCCGCCGTCGAAAGCCGCCTGCTGCCGGACGGGCCGGAGGCGCTGGTGCCGCTCCTGGGGGAAGCCATCGCCGCGGACGCGCCCCTCATCCTCACCTGCGGCGGCACGGGCTTCGGGCCCCGCGACCTCACGCCCGAGGCCACGCGGCAGGTGCTGGAGCGCGAGGCGCCGGGCATCGCCGAATTCATCCGCGCGAAGGGCGGCCATCCCATGGCCTTCGTGAGCCGCGCCGTCTGCGGCGTCGCCGGCCGCAGCGTCATCCTCAACCTCAGCGGCAAGCCCAGCGGCGCGCTGGAGCAAGTGCAGCTGGCCTGGCCGCTCTTGAAGCACGCCGTGGCCACGCTGCGCAAGGAGCCGGAGCCGCGAAGCCCCTGCGGCTAGCTCCGCCGGCCGTGCCGGAACCAGTCGCCGAGGTTGCCGAAGGTGCCCGTGGTGAGCTGGTAGCCGAGGTAGAAGTAGGACTGGGTCTGGCCTGAGAAGTTCCGTCCCGCGCTGAAGAGCAGATGGTGTTTCTCGCCGAGGTTCACCTGGCCGCCGAAATTGAACCCATCCGAGGCGCGGCCGTCCCGCGTGGCGGCGGTGGTGTGGAAGGCTTCTCCTCCCAGCGTCAGATGGTCGCCGATATCCCGTTGCAGGAGCCATCCGGCGTAGGACCAGTTCCGGTTCTCCCCGCCGGGGTTGCGCCACCACCCATAACCGCCATAGGTGGTCCAGGGCCCCCAGCTCTTCTGGATCCACACCGGGAGGTAGACCTGCGTATGCCCGGCGCCGAGACTCTTGTCAGCGTCGCCCGTGGGGATCTCCACCAGCGGAAAGACGCCGATCTGCGGGCGCGAATCCGTTTCCTGAAGGAAGCGGTACTTGATGCCGAGTTCCGTATCGCCCAGGCCGCCGTTGGAGCGCGCTCCCTCCGGGCGGTCATAGGCGTAGGGCACGACGAGGTGGAACTGCGTGTCGGGGAGGATGCCGTAGTTGAACTCGATGGCCGGGCCCACGCCGGAACTGTCGCCCGGCACGCGCTGGCCCGTCGAGAAAACATAGAACTCCAGATGGCCCAGGTCCACCGGCGCCGGATCGTCGGTCTTGAAGGGCGGCCCCGCCAACATCGGCAGGGCCGCGAGAAGGGCGAAGGCGATCCGGAGTCTCATCGCTTCAGATGCTAGCGCTATCCGGTCGCGCCGTTCAGTTCCCCACTTCGATCAGCTTGAAGGTGCCGGGCAGCATCGCGGGCCGCGGATGCGGGCGGTCAGCCGTGGGCGCGGGGGCGGGGCCGAAATCGGCGGTGACGAGGAAGACGTGGTGGGTCTTCGCGTCCACCGTCATGGTGCGGGCGCCCTTGGCGGTAGGCACATTGCCCAGGGCCTTCAGCCCGTCCATGACCGTGAGCGTGCCCGCGCCGTTGGAGGCGTAGGCGAGGCCGTTGCCCGCGTCGAAACCGCCGGCGTCCGTGCCTTCGTCGGAGGCGAGGGTCGCGAGCACCTTGCCCGTCTTCGCGTCCACCACGGCGACCTTCGCGTTGCCGCCGGTGCTGTAGAGGCGGCCGTTGGCGCCGTCGAAGGCGAGGCCGCTGGGCTCCTCGGCGGGGGCGATGGGCCAGGTGGCCTGGAGCTTCAGGTCCTTGGCGCCGAAGACGGCGATCTCGCTCCGGTCTTCGAGGTTGACGAAGATGCGACCCGCGCCGTCCGTGGCCGCGAACTCGGGTTTGCCCGCGAGGGGCAGCGTGCCTTCGACCGCGCCCGTGGCGGCGTTGATGGCCGTCACGCTATGGCCATGGCCGTTGAAGGTGAAGACGCGCTTGGAGAACGGGTCGTAGAGGATGGCGTCCGGGCCCTCGCCCGTGGGCGTGATCACGCGGACGGTCTTCAGCGTCTTGAGGTCGAAGCAGGTGACGCTGGCCGCGCGGCCGTTGCTCGTGAAGCCGTAGCCCAGATCCGGCGCCAGCGCGATGCCGTGGACGCCCTGGGTGTCGGCGATGTCGCCCGCCACCTTGCCGCTGTCCGCGTCCACCACCATCACGTGGGTGCCGCGCGAGATGTAGAGGCGCCGGGCGGCGCTGTCGATATTGAGGTAGTCCCAGCCGCCCTCACCGCCGAGGGTGTAGGTGTGGAGCACATGGGGCAGGGCCGGGGCTTTTGCTTGCTGGGCCGCTTGCAGGGCGATGGCGGGCGGAAGGAAGAGCATCAGGACTCCTGGGGTTGGGCCGCGGCGGCCTCCGCATCTTCAGCGGGGGCGAAACGCCCGAAGCGCTGGATGAGGGTGGGCAGCAGCAGCAGGTTGAGGATGGTGGACGAGATGAGGCCGCCGAGGATGACGATGGCCATGGGGCCTTCGATCTCCCGCCCGGGCGCGCGGGCGCCCAGCGCGAGGGGAAGCAGCGCCAGTGAAGTGACGGTGGCGGTCATGAGGATGGGCACGAGCCGCTCTTCGGCCGCGCGGCGGGCCGTGGCGCTGTTCCAGGTGAAGCCTTCCTTCAGCACGAGATGCTCCGCGTGGGACACCAGCATGATGCTGTTGCGCGTGGTGATGCCGAAGAGCGTCACGAAGCCCACCAGCGCTCCGAGATTGGCGGTGCCGCCCGTGAGGAAGGCCGCCAGGACGCCGCCCACGAGGGCGAAGGGCAGGTTCGCCAGCACGAGCAGGAGGTTGCGCGCCGAGTGGAAGACGAGGCTCAGCAGGGCAAGGATGCCCGCCAGCGCGATGAGCAGGTGGAAGGCCAGCTCGCGGTGCGCGGCCGTTTGCGCCTCCAGCACGCCCCCGAAGCGGGCCGTCACGCCGGAGGGCAGGCCGGCCTTGGCCCGCACGGCTTTCTCGGCTTCGTTCACGAAGGATGAAAGGCTCCGGCCCTGCACGCCGCAGGTGACGATGGCGCGGCGCTGGGCCTCGTCGTGGAGCACGGCGTAGCGGCCCGTGCCCTGCTCCAGTTTCACGACCTGCGACAGGGGCAGGCTGCGGCCATCGGGGGTCTGGAGGGTCAGCGCGGTGATGCGCTCGGGGTCGCGTTTGGCGATGGGCGCCACCGTGAGCGCCACATCCGTGACCACCGGGCCTTCGAAGACCTGGCCCACCACTTCGCCCTGGAACGCGGCCTGGATGGCGTCGAGCACCTCCACCGGGCGCAGCCCGTAACGCGCGGCCGCTTCCGGGTCCACGCGCAGCGTCCACTCCGGCTGGCCGGGCGGGCTGTCCACGGCCACATCCTGCGCGCCCGGGACGGTGGCGAGCACGGTCTTCACGCTGGCCGCGGCCGCATCCAGCTGATCCAGGTCCTGGCCGTCGAGCTGCACCACCACGGGCGCGCTGCTGCCTGAGATGTAATCGTCCACGCGGTCCGCCAGGTAGGTCTTCACCTCGAAGGTGGCGCCTGGAATGGCCTGGAGCGCTTCACGCACCTTGCCGCCGGTGTCGGCGGAGGCCCCAGGCTTCAGCTCGATGTCGAATTCGCTGAACTGCGGGCCCACGGTGTCGTCGCCGCCCTCCGTGCGCCCCGCGCGCTGGGAGACGCGGCCGATGCCTGGAACCTCCGCCAGCAGCGCCGCCACGCGCTGCCCCGTGCGCAGGCTCTCCTGCAGCGAGGCCCCGGTGGGCAGGTTCATCTGGAGGATGAGGTGGCCTTCCTGGAAATCCGGCAGGAAACCGCCCGGCAGGAAGGGCAGCGCCACCAGGGCCGCGGTGATGAGGATGCCCACGCCGAGGAAGAGGGCCCTGGGCCGCGCCATGAGGTCTTCCAGCAGCGAGTGGTAGCGCGCCTTCAGGCCGCGCACCCAGGCGGGCTCCTGGTGGGGCAGGCGGCCTTTCCCGAAGATGAGCAGCGTGAGGGCGGGCGTGACGGTGAGCGCCACCAGCAGCGAGGCCAGCACGGCCGAGAGGTAGGCCCAGCCCAGCGGCGCGAAGATGCGGCCCTGCACGCCGGAGAAGGTGAGCACGGGGAACATCACGAGCGCCACCACGCCCGTGGCGAAGACGACGGAACCGCGCACTTCCATGGAGGCCTCCAGCACGATCTGGAGCGCGGGGCGCGTGCTGCCTTCCGCCCGGGCCAAGCGCATCCGGCGGAGGATGTTCTCCACGTCGATGATGGCGTCGTCCACCACCTCGCCCAGCGCGATGGTGAGGCCGCCCAGCGTGAGCGTGTTGAGCGTGAACCCCATGTGGACCAGCACCACCACCGCCGCCAGCAGCGAGAGCGGGATGGCCGTGAGCGAGATGAACGCCGTGCGCGGGTCGCGGAGGAAGGCCAACAGGATGAGCACCACGAGCAGGCCGCCCAGCAGCAGCGCGTTCCGGGCGTTGCCCACGGCGGTCTCGATGAAGGAGGCCACGCGGAAGGTGGGGGTGTGGAGCTCGATGCCCTGTTTCGCGAGATCCGGAGCCTGGGCCTTCAGCAGCGCCTCGACGGCCCGCGTGACGGCGATGGTATCCGCGCCCGGCTGCACGAACAGCTCGCAGGTGAGGCCCGGCTTCCCGTCCACCATGGCGGCGCTGGTGGAGGGAGCCGGGGCCCAGGCCACGCGCGCCACATCGCCGATGCGCAGCACCGCGCCGTCCTTCGAGGCCACGGCCACCTGCGCGAGGCTCTCCGGCGTGAGGCTCTGGCCCTCGCTGCGGAGCACGATGCGCTGCGAGGGCGTGTCCACGAAGCCCGCGCCGCGGATGCCGGTGGCCGAAGCCGCCGCCTGCCGCACCTGGTCCAGCGTCAGGCCGCGGGCCTGCAGGCGCCCAGGCAGCAGCTGCACCTGGAGCTGGCGCACTTCGCCGCCGTAGCTGGACACATTGGCCATGCCGGGAATGCCGAGGAGCTTGGGCTTCAGGGTCCAGTCCAAGTAGGTGCGGAGCTCCATGGGCGAGCGCGCGGCGCTGCTGAGGCCGAAGGCGTAGGCATAGGCGGTGCTGGAAGCCAGCGGCGCCAGCGCGGGCGTTCCGGTGCCCTGGGGCAGATGGCCCGCCGCTTCCGCCACGCGCTCCGCCACCTGCTGCCGCGCGAGGTAGATGTCCGTGCCGTCCTGGAAGGTCGCGTCGATGGCCGAGGCGCCCTGGATGCTCTGCGAGCGCAGATGCTCCAGCCCCGGCACGCCGTTCAGCGCGCGCTCCAGCGGCAGCGTGACGAGCTGTTCAACCTCCTCCGGTGAAAGCCCCGGCGCCTGCGTCTGCACCGTCACCATGGGCGGCGCGAATTCGGGGAAGACGCCCAGGCGCGCATGGCTGGCGGTGTAGATGCCGTAGGCCACCATGAGCGCGGCGCCCGCCATGACGAGGCTCCGCAGGCGCAGCGCGCCGCGGACGATGGCATCAAGAGCCTGGGTCAGCATGGGAGCGCACCGCGCAAGGGGCGCCGCCTGAGCCAGGCAGATGTCGGTATGTCTCGTGTATAGGCATAGCCGATACCGAGAAGGAAGGCGAGGCGAGGTGCGGCTACACCGCATAAGCCGAGCGTGACGCGGCATGGCGAGAGGCGCCGCCCCTTGCCCTCCGGGACGGGACCAGCCGCGCGCCCAGCTTTGTCAGGTCGCTGGCTCGTATTGGCGATACGAGGCTGCGCGGCCTTCCGCGCTGGATCGCGCGGCTGATCTCCGTCGCGGCGCGCTCCCATACTGACCCAGGCTCTTGGCATCAGACGCCCCCCGCGCCGATTTCCGCGCCCTCGGCCAGCCGTGCGTATTCGCCCTGCATGGCCAGCGCCCCCTGCATCACCACCCGCTCGCCCTTCCTCAGCCCGCTCGCAAGCGCGATCTTGTCGCCCATGGCGAAGGCGACCTCCACCTGGCGGGGCTCGAAGAGGCCGCCGCCGGC
>DATJFC010000049.1:0-5372 GCA_035495995.1 Holophagaceae bacterium | reverse complement strand
GCTGCCGCCAATGAGGACATCCGCGCGGAGCTCCCGGCCGAGCGCGCTGATCGACTTCGGAGCGGCGCCCGGCCTGTCTCCGATGCGGGCCAGCGTCTCGCCCAGCTTGTAGCGGTCCAGCACGAGCAAGTCGGGCCTCCCCACCAGCGCGAAGCCGAGGGCGTCAGCCAGGCTGCTCGCGATCCAGGCCTGGTCGGGGTCCGGGTTCAGCTGCTCCATGGGAAGGATGGCGACCACCCTGCGTCCTTGGAGGAAGTCATGGCCCGCCGCGGCCCGCGCGGCGTCCAGGCTGGTGCCCTCGCCCGCGGCGCCGTGGCCGGCGCGCCACCACCATGCGCCTCCTCCCGCCGCGGCGAGGAGCGCCGCCGCGGCGGCCAGCGGGATCCAGGGCAGGCGCCGGGCCTGGACCGTGGGCCCCAGGGTCAGCGTCGTCAGGCTGGGGGTCTGGCCTTCCAGTTCCCGGTGGAATTCCATGAGGTCGGGATAGCGGTCCTCGGGCCGCTTGGCGAGGAGCCGCATCACCCCACGCGCGAGGGAATCCGGAAGGTCCCGGCGGCGCTGCGCCAGCGGCGCCGGCTCGTTCTTCGCGACGGCGAAGAGGGTCTCCACGAGGTTGTCCTTGAGGAACGGATGCCGGCCCGTCGCCAGCTCGTAAAGCACCGTGCCGAGCGAGAACTGGTCGGAGGCGCCCGTGAGCGCGAGGCCGTTGGCCTGCTCGGGACTCATGTAGGCGGGCGTCCCCATGCTGAAGCCCGGAGCCGTCTCCGACACCAGGGTCATGTGGTGCGCCGTCTGGTCCAGGGCCGCTGAGCCCGGGCCCTGCCGCCGCGCGATACCGAAGTCCAGGATCTTGAGGATCCCGTCCTCGGTGAGCACCAGGTTCTCCGGCTTGATGTCCCTGTGGACGACGCCCTTGTGATGGGCGTGGGCGAGGGCCGAGGCGCCTTGTTTGGCGATGGAGGCCAGGAGCCCCAAAGGCACGGGCTTGCCGGCGAGGGCCCGCACCGAGCGGCCCTCCACCAGCTCCATGGCGATGAAGGGCACCCCGTCCACATCACCCGCGTCGAAGATGTGGGCGATGTTGGGGTGGTTCAGCTGGCAGGCGAGCTTGGCCTCGGCCATCAGGCTGCGCCTGCGCTGCACCGTGGCCTCGCCGGGTTCCTGGTCCCCCGCCCCCTTCAGGATCTTGAGCGCGACTTCGCGCTCAAGGCGCAGATCCAGCGCCCGCCACACAGCGCCCATCGCGCCTTCGCCGAGAAGCTGGAGAAGGCGGTAGGAGCCGAAGGTGGTCTGGGGATCGAGCGGCAAGGGGAATCCGGAGATGCCCCAGTATAGGTGCCGCCCCCCCTTTCAGCGGGCGATCCAGCCCTCCAGCGCCGGAGCGGCCCAGCGCCCCGCGAGGGCGGGATGCTCCGAGATGAAGGCCAGAGGCTCCGCCCCGCCCGGGAGGCTCCAACGGAGCGCCACCACGGAGGGAAGGCGCCCTCCCTCCAGCGCGAGCCCGCGGTCCACGGCCGGTTCCAACCGACTCCCATCCTGAAGCTCCAGACGCAGCTGCTCCGGAAAGCCTTCGAGGCCGCGCAGGCGGGCCTCCCGCGCGGCTTCCGCCATGCCGATCATCAGGGTGGCGGCGAGGGACCACCCGGCGGGCTCTCGGCGGGGCGAGAGCGCCGCGAAAGAGGCCCGGACCTCGTCCAGTTCCGCCGGATCACAGGTCTCCGGAGTCTTGCCCTCCGCCCACAGCGTTTCACGGACCTGGTCGGCGACGCTCGCTTCCGTCTCCGGCTGGAGGAAGATGCCCGGAGCCAGGCCGGCGCGGAGGGCCGCCTGGCGCCGCAGGAGGGGGAGGCGCGCCTCGTAGCGCGCGCGCTCCAAGGCAGGGTCCAGGACGAGATCAGCCATCAGGCCACCTCGCGCTTGGCGAGCTTGTCCAGGGCCTCCTGGAACCGCCCCGCGTGGAACCGCTCCACCTTCGCGAGCGTCTCGAACCAGGCGGCGATGTCGTCGTAGCCCTCCTCGCGGGCCACGGCGGCGAAGTGCGGGTACATGTCCGTGTATTCGTAGGTCTCGCCCGCGACGGCGGATGCGAGGTTGGTCCGGGTATCGCCCAGGGGCAATCCCGTCGCGGGATCGCCTGCGCGGTCCGCGAGGAGCATCAGGTGCTTGAGGGCGTGGCCGGTCTCGCCTTCCGCGCTGTGCTTGAAGAGAGCGGCCGCCTCGGCGAGGCCTTCCTTCTCGGCGACCTTGGCCATGTAGAGGTAGCGGCGGTTGGCCTGGCTTTCTCCTGCGAAGGCGGCCTTCAAATTCTGATGCGTGCGGGATGCGGGAAAGGTCATGGCGGCTCCGAAAGGCCCGTATGGGCTCACGATTCCCAGAGCCAGGGCCGTGCCAAGCCCATAAAGACTGCATTCACAAAGATTATAATTTAACGATATTTCGAAATAGCTCCAATTTCCGATGGGCCGTTGCTTTTGTTGTCGAAATATCGAAAATCAGTCCCGGAGGCGCCATGCGCGACGCGGCCTTGGATTCAGCTCTCGATACCGCCCTTTCGGGGGCGAAGCTTGTGGAAGAGGCCGCGGGCCTCCTCACCTTCGGCGAGGCGCCGGACCAGATGGTCGCCCACGCCTTCGAACGGCTGGGCGGCCTCGTCCCCTTCGACATGGCGGCCGTGCTGCTGAAGGAGGGCGACCATCTCCGCGTCGCCCACGCCCTCGGGCCCATCACGCCGCCCGACCTGGTCGGCGCGCGCATTCCCGTCAAAGGGAACCCCCGCCTGCAAGCCGCCCTGAAACCCAAGAGCCGGCCCACCAGCTTCGAGGAGGAGGATCCCGGCGAAGACACCTTCCACGGCCTCATGGACATGCCCCACGGCCACAGCTGCCTCGTCGCGCCGCTACGGAGCCGGGGCGAGACCTTCGGCCTCATGACCCTGGACGCGATGGTCTGCCACCAGTACCCCGAAAGCGTCCTGCACCATGTGGGCATCTTCGCGAGCCTGCTGGCCATGGCCCTCAAGCAGGCGGAGCATCTCGCGAAACTCGCCGACCGCGAGCGCAGCCTCGACGCGGAAGTGAGCTACTTCCGCGAGACCCAGCGGCAGGACCTCCTGAGCCTGCCGCTCCGCGCGGAAAGCCCGGCCATGCGCGCGGTAGTCGAGCAGGTGCGGCAGGTGGCCCCGACGACGGCCACGGTGCTCATCACCGGAGAGACGGGCACGGGCAAAGAAAAGGTTGCCCAGACCCTCCACCACCTCTCGCCCCGCCGCGACAAACCCTTCATCAAGGTGAACTGCTCGGCCCTGCCCGCGAACCTCATCGAGAGCGAGCTCTTCGGCCATGTGAAGGGCGCCTTCACCGGCGCGGGCGCGAGCCGCAAGGGGCGGTTCGAGCTGGCGGACGGGGGCACGCTCTTCCTCGACGAGATCGGCGACCTGCCCTTGGACCTGCAACCGAAGCTGCTCCGGGCGCTGCAGGAGAAGGAGATCGACCCCTTGGGCGCCGAGCGCCCCCGCAAAGTGGATGTGCGGGTCCTCGCCGCCACCAACGCGGATCTGCGCAAGGCCGTCGACGCCGGCCGCTTCCGCGAGGACCTCTACTACCGGCTTTCGGTCTTCCCCGTCCACCTGCCGCCGCTGCGGGAGCGGCCCCAGGACATCGAGGCCCTCGCCCGGCTTTTCCTCGACCGCATCGCCAAGGAGCATCGCCGCCCCGTCCCCGATCTCCCGCGCGCCGTCATCGAGAAGCTCCAGGCCTACGCGTGGCCGGGCAACGCGCGCGAACTGCAGAACATCCTGGAACGCGCCGCGATCCTGTCGCCGGGCCGCGAGCTGCGCCTGCCCCCCGGCGCCTTGCCGGAACACACCTTGCGCGGCGGGGAGCGCATCCCCTCCTGGGAGGACCAGGACCGGCTCTATCTGGAGCGGCTCTTCCGCGCCACGGGCGGGAAAGTCTCGGGCGCGGAAGGCGCCGCGGCCATCGCCGGCCTGCCCGCCTCGACACTTCTCAGCCGCGCCGAAAAGCTCGGCCTCCAGCCCAAGGACTACCGCAGGAAGTGAAGGGGCCGCTCGGCGCGGACCCTTCACTTCTTCCATTTGGAACTTCAGCGCACGGTCAGCGTCGTGTTGCCGCTCACGGAAGGCTGCCCGCCGCTGGGGGGCTTGGTGGCTGTGATGGTCACCGTGCCCGGGGCGAGGCCGATGCACTTGCCCGGACCGCCCTTCTTGCCGGCGTTGATGCGGGCGATGGTGGGATCGGATGAAGTCCAGGTCACCTGGTTGCTGATGTTCTTCGTGCTGCCGTCGCTGAAGGTGCCGGTGGCCGTGAACTTCTGCCGCTTGCCCGCATTGATCGTCTTGTTGGCAGGCGTGACCGTGATGGACACCAGGACCACATTGGTGACCGTGAGGGTGGTGGAGCCGCTCACGCCGTTCAGGGCGGCGGTGATCGTCGTGGTGCCGGGCGCGAGGGCCGTGGCGACACCTTGGGTTCCCGCCGCGTTGCTGATGACGGCCACCGTCCTGACGGAGGAGCTCCAGGTGGCCTGGGCGCTGAGGTCCTGGGTGCTGCCGTCGCTGAAGGTGCCGGTGGCCACCATCTGCTGCGTGAAGCCCCGCGGCAGGGAGGATGCGGCCGGCGTGACGGCGATGGACACCAGAGTGGCGTTGGTGACGGTCAGGTTCGTGCTGCCCACGACCCCGCTGAAGGTGGCGGAAAGGGTCGTCGTGCCCGCTGTGAGGCCCGTGGCGAGGCCCTCCGTGCCCGAGGCGCTGCTGATGTCGGCCACGGCCGGATTGGAAGAGGCCCAGGTGGCGAGGAGCGTCAGGTCCTGGGTGCTGCCGTCGGAGTAGTTGCCCGTCGCCGTGTACTGGAGCGTGGTGAGCGCGGCGATGGTCTGGCTGGTCGGGGTCACGGTGATGGAGGTCAGGGTGGCCGAGGTGACGGTCACCGAAGCGGAGCCGCTGATGCCGCCGAAGGTGGCGGTGATGATGGCGGTGCCCGCGCCGACGCCGTCCACGGTGCCCGAGGTGAATGGCACATTGTCCACGGTGGCGACGGTGATGTCCGAGGAGGACCAGACGGCCTGGGCCGTGAGATCCACGGTGGAGCCGTCGCTGTAGATGCCGGTCGCCGTGTACGGGTCCGTGGTACCCACCCCGATGGGGGTGTTGCCGAAGACGCTGATGGAGCTGAGCGTCGCCGGGGTCACGGTGACGATCGTGGAACCGCTGATCCCGCCGAAGCTGGCGGTGACCGTCGTGGTGCCGGTGGCGGCGCCCGTGGGCGTGGTCACAAGGCCCGCGGGGTCGACCACGGCGACGGTGGGCGTGGAGGAAGTCCAAGCGGCCTGGCTGGTGAGATCCAGGTTGGTGC
>DATJFC010000048.1:0-8799 GCA_035495995.1 Holophagaceae bacterium | reverse complement strand
TGCTCGATGAGGTAGGCGATCAGGCGGTCGAGGAGTTCCTGCTTCCGGGGCGTCATGTAACGATCGTTTCATGAAACGATCGTTACATGACGCCCCGGAAGCAGGAACTCCTCGACCGCCTGATCGCCTACCTCATCGAGCACGGGCCGGCGGACCTCTCCCTGCGTCCCATGGCGGAGGCCATCGGGACCAGCGCCCGCCTCCTGATCTTCCACTTCCACTCGAAGGAAGAGCTGCTCGCGGATGTCCTCGGGGAGATGCAGGCGCGGCTGCGGCGATCCATCCTGAAGCTGCAAGCGGGCCTGGATCCTGAGGGAGACACGCCGCTGCTCAGGGTCATCTGGGGTTGGGCGCTGGCGAAGGAGAATTTCGGCCACCTCCGCCTCCTCTACGCGATGCACATCCTCGCGATCCAGGATCCCAGGGCCCATGCCAGGTATCTCAAGAAGAACGCGGTGGATTGGCTCGAGCTGACCATGGCAGCCCTTCCCCCGTCGCGGCGGGACCCGGCTTTCGCCACGCTGCTGGGCGCGGTCTTCGACGGCCTTTTCATCGAAGTCATGGGGACGGGGAACCGGCGGCGCGCGACCCGGGCGCTGGACCAGTTCATCCATATGGCCCGGCAGACCCCGGCTGCCTCGGGGAGGAAACGATGAAATGGCTGCCGCAGGTCTTCCTCCTGATCGGAGCAGCCTTCGCGCCCCTTCCCGCGCGCGCGGACGCCCTTCCGGCCTCTCTGGACATGAAGTGGGATGCGGGCGCGGAACGCGGCGTCTTCCATCCGCACCAGGCCATCCAGGTGCATCGCTACGACGCGCGCACCTTCATCCTGCGCGAGGATCTATGCGACACCTTCGAGGCGCCCTTCATGTACCTGCTGGTGGGGCGCGACAAGGCCTTGCTGATCGACACCGGCGACATCAGCGATGCGAAAGCGGCTCCTTTGGCGGATACGGTCCTGTCGCTCCTGCGCAGCGTCGGAGGCGCGAAGCTGCCCTTGCTGGTGGTTCACACCCATGGCCACCTGGACCATCGCGCGGGCGACGCCCAGTTCGAGCGCCTGCCGGGAATCCAGGTGGTGCCAGCGGACCTCGATCATGTGCGCGCCTTCTTCGGCTTCACTCGCTGGCCCGAGGGCGCGGCTCAGGTGGATCTCGGCGGCCGCATCGTGGATGTGCTGCCCGCGCCTGGCCATCACCCCGCCCACCTCGTCTTCTACGACCGCGATACGGCCCTTGTCTTGTCTGGGGACTTCCTCATGCCGGGCCGCCTTCTGGTGGCTGATGCGGGCGCCTACGAAGCCAGCGCCAAGCGGGTGGCGGCCTTCCTGAAGGACCGGCCGGTGAGTCATGTCCTCGGAGGCCACATCGAGAAGGACCGCGAGGGCCGCTTGTTCCCGTGGCAATCCACCTACCATCCCGGCGAAGGCCCGCTGGCGCTTCAAAAGGAGGATGTGCTGGCGCTTCCCGTGGCGCTGAGCCGGTTCAACGGATTCTATTCGGACGACGGGGCCTTCGTGATCCTGAACCCCATCCGTGACCTCCTCGCCGGCGCGGCGGCCCTGCTCATGCTTCTGGCGACGGCCGTGTATGTGCTGCTCCGGTTCGTGCGCCGACGCAGGAGGCTCCGGAAGAGCTGAACACCCGCAAGCCAATCCCGCAGCAGGCCCGATGGCCCGCGCGACGCAACGCCGTGACGAGGTCACGGCCATGGAGGGAATCACATGACATCCAAACGGATCACGGCCGCTTATTGGGCCTTCACATCCCTCTTCGCGTTGCAGATGGGGTTCACGGCCTACGCCCAGCTCTGCCTGCCCCAGGTCGCGCAGGTCTTCGCGCACCTCGGCTTTCCCGGCTATTTCCGCATCGAGCTGACCTGGGCCAAATTCATCGGCGTCGCCGTGCTCCTGCTGCCGGTTCCCGCGCGATTGAAGGAGTGGGCCTACGCGGGGTTCGCGATCACGCTCGGCTCGGCGCTCATCGCCCATCTGGCCGTCGGTGACGGCGTCAGCCAGTGGAGCTGGTCCGCCGGAACGGCGGTCCTGGGCGCGCTGTCTTATTACTTCCACACGAGGCGTGGACTCGCGCATATCGGCGTCCGCGCATGAACTGAGGCAGAGGGTGGCTCTAGGCCCGCCATGATCCTGCTTTGCCAGCTGGGGCCGGTTGCCGCGGGCGAGCGCACGGAGTCATCCTCGATGGTGACGGGGCCGTATTCATTGGGCATTAATGTCTCTGGACTCCAGTATTCGTAATGGAGATCCGTGTTGCGCAATCTTCAGCATCGCCTTCCCCAACCGTTCAGTGGTGGTGACGGAGCCAGGGAAGAGCAGCTTCACCAGCGGCATGAGCGGCCAGAAGATCGCGTAGAGGACGCGGTAGCTGCGGGTCTTGGAGCGGATGCCGTGCATGGGCTGGATGAAGGCGGGACGCAAGGCGTAGGCGGCTTTGAAGGGCAGGGCGAGGATGGCGTTCTCGGCTTCGCCTTTGACGCGGGCCCACATGGTGCGGCTGGTGCCGGTGCTGTCGGCGCCGGCGCCGGAGATGAAGACGAAGGTCATGCCGGGGTTCAGTCGCGCGAGGGTGCGCCCAGCAGCCACGGCGATGTCCACGGTGACGCGGCGGTACTCGGCCTCGGTCAGCCCTGCGGAGGTGACGCCGAGGCAGAAGAAGCAGGCGTCATAGCCGGACAGCTCGGATTCGATGGCCGTGAAGTCGTGGAGGTCCGCATGCGCGAGTTCGCGCAGCTTCGCATGCTGCTGGCCCGTGGGCGTGCGCCCTACCGTGAGGACGGCCTCGACCGCGTCATCCAGCAGGCACTCGCGCAGCGCGCCCTGGCCCACCATGCCCGTCGCACCGAAAAGGATGACTTTCATGGCTGCCCTCGATCGCTCAGACATCAGAAACCATGATCACGGAACCTGGTCAGAAACGGGCCGACTTTGGATTCCAGAAGCTCAATGAGCGCTGGCTCCATGTAGGTGTACTCATCTGGGATGTCGAGGCATATGACGCTCTGGGATGTCAGGAACGGCCTGAACTTCTTCGAGAGCTTGGTTCTATGGGCCTTCTCCATGACGAACACGACATCCGCCCATTCAAGCAAGTCGGCGGACAGTGGATTCACCGCATCCGGGCTCAAGCCGGCTGACGCCACCTCCACGCCGGCTCGGCCATAGAAGATCTTCTCCGCCGTGGGGCTCCGAAGGCGGTTCTGGCTACAAATGAACAGAAGATGCTTCATGAAATGCCCGCGCTATCACGCCTCCGCCTTCTTCTCCTCCAACTCCAGCCATTCCATTTCAAGCGCGTCCAGCTCGGCCTTCGCGGCGTCGCGGTCCTTGAGGGCCTGGTGGCCGGGGGCTTCGGCGGTGAGGAAGGCGGCGGGGTCGGCGAGGGTGGCGTCGAAGGCCTCGACGCGCGCGTGCAGCGCGGCCATGGCCGTTTCGACTTCCGCGAGCCGCCGTTGCTCCTTCTGTGAAAGGCCCAGCTTCTTCGCCTTGGCCGGCGCGCTCGATTTGGGGCCCGAAGCCTGAAGCCCGGAGCCCGGAGCCAGGGCCGCTTCGGCGGCCCTCGTGGCGCGGAGGTCCTTCACCGTCGTCGGATTGCCTTCGTACAGCTCCCAGCGCGGCGCGCCCGCTTGCCAGGCCAGGGTGTGCGTGGCGACCTGGTCGAGGAAGAAGCGGTCGTGGCTCACGAGCAGGAGGGTGCCGGGGAAGCCGCGCAGGGCCTCTTCGAGGTTCTGCAGGGTAGGGATGTCGAGGTCGTTGGTGGGCTCGTCCAGCACCAGCAGGTCCGCGGGACCGAGCATGGCCTTGGCGAGGAGGAGCCGGTTCCGCTCGCCGCCGCTGAGGCTCGCCGCGTCGCGCTTCTGGTCGGGCACGGGGAAGCCGAAGCGCGAAAGGTACACATGGCTCGGCGTGATGGCGCCGCCCAGGGACACCGTGGGCGAGCCCTCGCAGAGGTTCCAGATGAGGTCGCGGGCGCCGTCCAGCTCGCCGCGGCCCTGGCTGAGGGTCGTGATCTTCAGCTTGGGATGGCGGGACAGTTCACCGCCCGTCGGCTGCAGCTCGCCGAGCAGCAGCTTCAGCAGCGTGGATTTCCCGCAGCCGTTCGGGCCCAGCAGCGCGATGCGCATGCCCCGCTGGAGGACGAGGTCCAGGCCGCCCAGCAGCTCATCCGCGCCGGGATAGGAGAAGCGCAGCCCGCGGCCGTTGAGGAGCGCGTCGCTGCGGTTGTCGCCGCTCTGGAAGGCGAGCGACTGCTTGGACGCGACGCGCGTGCGGTCCGCCACATCGTCCTTGAGGTCGAGCACTTCCTCGATGCGCAGCTTCGATTTCCGCGTGCGGGCCTTGGCGCCACGCCGCAGCCACGCCAGCTCCGTGCGGAGGCGGTTCTGCATGTGGTCCGTGAGCCGCGCCTCGCGGAAGTCCTGGTCGGCCTTCAGCAGCAGGTAGTCGCTGTAGCCGCCTTCGTAGGAGACGGCCTTGCCATTCTCCAGCTCCACCATGCGGTCCACCACGGCGTCCAGCAGCTGGCGGTCGTGGGTGATGAGCAGGAGCGCGCCCGAGAAGCCTTGGAGCCAGCTTTGCAGGCGCTCCACTTGATCCGGATCGAGGTGGTTGGTGGGCTCGTCCAGCACGAGCACATCGGGCCGCCGCAGCCAGGCCTGGGCGAGGGCCACGCGCTTGCGCCAGCCGCCGGAGAGGGATTCCACCGTCGCCTCGAGATCCAGCAGGCCCCAGAAGGTGGCGGCCTCGGCGACGCGGGGCGCCAGATCCCAGCCGAGATCATGGAGGCGGTGCTCGACGGCCTCCAGCTCCGCGTGGAGCCTGCCCGCCTCGACGCCGCTCGCGGACGCCAGCCGGTCGTGGATGGCGACATGGCGCTCCAGCAGGGCGCTATGGTCGGCGACGGCGGATTCCAGCGCGTCGCGCACGGTCATGCCCGCCGCGAAGACGGGCTCCTGGCTCAGGCGCGCGAGGCTCTGCCCGCCGGTGATGATGACTTCGCCTTCATCGGGATGGTCCTCGCCGGAGAGCAGCTTGAAGAGCGTCGTCTTGCCCGCGCCATTGCGGCCGATGAGGCCCACCTTCTCGCCCTGCATGAGGCCGAAGCTGAGCCCGTCCAGGATGGCGCGGGCGCCGTAGCGCTTGGTGGCGTTGACGAAACTGAGGGCGATGGCGGGCAAGCGGACTCCGGACCCTCCAGAATCCCACGGCGAGGCCTTCCGCCCTAATGGATCTCCAGCGCGTCCAGGGCCGCGAAGGCCTCGTTTTCCGTGCAGGCGTCCAGCTGGAGCCAGCGGCGGCGGCCCAGATCCATGAAGAGCAGGCGGTCCTGGGCCCGCCACCAACCGCGGCGCCCCTTCGAGCCCTGCACGCGCCGGGCCCCCTTCAACTCGGCTTGCACGGGGCGCGTGCGGGCCTCCACGGCATGCGTCGACTTGTCCGCCGCGGTGAGCGTCAGGAAGCCCTCCTTGAAGTCCCAGATGCCTCCGGTCCAGGTGAGGCGCCTGCCGTCCGGCGCGAGGACGCTGTTGCCCGCGGTGGTGGGCGCCTTCGTCTCCACCGGCGTGAAGGCGCCGCCGCCGAGCGCGGTCACCATGCGGTCCCAGCCGAGGCTGCCGAGATCGGCGAGATCCGTGGAACCGAGGGCGATGTGGAAGGCGGAGGCGGGCGCCTGATCCAGCGTGGGGTCGATGGGCACCCAGCGGTCCTTCAGTTTCACCTCCACCCAGAAGTGCATGCCGAGGGTCTGCCCGAGCGCCACCCAGCCCATGACGCCGCGCGCGGGCACGCCGAGCTTGCGGAGCAGGGCCACGGCGAGGACGCCGTGCTCGGTGCAGTCGCCCTTGGGGCGCTTGCAGACTTCCAGGGCGGAGGCGAAGCCGACGCTGTAGTCCTTCTCCCGGATGAAGTCGAAGACGAAGTCGGCGACGCTCCCGGCGATCTGCCAGCGGCTGAGGCCGGGTTTGAGCGCCATGCGCGCCACGAGGCCGTCGAAGGCCGGGTCCTTGAACTGCACGAGGGGCGTCGCGGCGAGGTAGGGCGCGTCTTCCTTGGAGGGGGCTCCATGCACTGGCGGGTCCGCGGCTTCCGCGGCGTCAGGCTCCGCGGCCTGCGACAGGCGCCAGGTGGCGGGCGCCGTCCTCCGCTGCTCGGGAGTGTCCGGCAGATCGGGCGCCGTGCCGCCCTCGTAGCGCAGAGTCACCGAAGGCTGCCAGGCGCGGAAGGGATCCGGCGGCAGGGTCTGCATGCTGCGATCGAAAAGGCCCTCCTGCTCGGGGCCGCCGGGCGCAGGCAGTTCCGCGCGCTGGAGCCAGAGGTCGAGTCCGCCGAGCTGGCTGTGCTCCTTCAGTTCGCCCATCGCAGGCGAGGCCCACACTTCCACCGGCGCGGAGGTGCCGGCTTCCTGGTCCGTGCCCGTGAACTTCACGGCATCGGGGAATCCCGGAAGCGGGTCCGGAGCGGCGGACCCGAGGTCCCGCACGGCCCAGCTCGAAGTCGGGAAGCTGAAGGAGGAGAACCGCAGCGGGGCCTTGCCCTTCGCGGCCTTCATCAAGGCCTGGTCTTCATCTTCGGGCCATAGGAGGGCATCGGCTGGAACAGGGACGGTGCGGGCCTCCCCGCCCTCGGGCGACACCTTCAATTCGCCGGGACGGAGGGGCGACCACGCGGCGGTGCCCTCCATGGGCGTGTCCGACAGCTTCACGGACCAGGTGTAGGCGATGGCTCCGTCCGCGCTTTTGGTGGCTGTGGAGCCGAGCTCCTGGCTGATCTCCAGCCCGAAGCGGTCCAGCTTGATCCATTCGCGGTGGCGGAGCGTGCGCGCGCCCTTCGCCATCTCGACGGTGTCTTCCGCGCCGCCCACCTCGCGCCCGCCCATCCATTGGCGGTAGCGCGCCGTCTGTCCCTGGAGACCGAGGACGAGGCTGGCGGCGAGGAGGGCGCGGAATCTCATCCCCTCAGGTTAGTTGTTCTGCGGGTCCTGCGCCTGATGCCGCTGCTGCCAGGCCGCGCGGCGGGCCGCCATGCGGGCCTTCCTGCGCTCCTGGAACTGGGCCTTCATGGCGTCGGCCTTGGCCTGCTGGTCCGGCGTGAGGATGGCGCGCATCTCCTGGTGCATGGCGCGGGCCTCGAGCATGGCCTGGAAGCGCGCGGCGTTCATCTGGTCGAAGGCCTGGCGGAGCTGGGCCTCGCCGGTCTTGGGATCCTGCATGACGGCGTGGAAGGCCTCGGCCTGGGCGCGGACGGCCGCGTGATCCGCTTTCAGAGCGCCGCGGTGCTTCTCCCGGATGGCCTTCGCCTGGGTCTGCTGCTCGGGGCTGAGGTCGAGGATCCTGGCCATGGGATTGGGCCCGGAGCCGTGGCCGCGCGGACTGGCAGGCATCTGGGCGCCCAGAGGCAGGATGGCGGTGAGGAGCAAGGCGAGAGAGCGCATCGGGGATTCCTCCAGAAACCTCGCTTGATGAGACACGGGCCGCGGGTGGAGGTTGAAGCCCCTTAGACTCAAGGGTGATGCTCAGGACCTTCGACGCCATCGTGTTGCGGCCGACGGCGCTGCCGGACGGCGGCGCCGTGGTGTCCTTCCTCACGGAGCACGGGGAGCGCATCTCCGGGCTGGCGAAGGGCGCGAAGAAACCGTCAGCCAAATGGGTGGCGGCCTTCGAGCCGCTGGGGGCGGTGCGCGTCACCTTCTTCGGGAAGGAGCAGACGGACTTGCGGCGGGTCACGCGCTGCGAGCTGGCCTCCAGCCCCATCACGCTGGGCCACCTCGAATCGAGCCTCGTCATCGGCTGCCTGGCGGACCTCTTCGACCGCGTGGCGAAGGAAGGCATGGAGGACGACCGCCTCTACCGCCTCCTCGCCGCCTGCGGAAGGGCGCTGAAGCAGAACCCGGACAACGCGCTTGGCATCCTCGCCTACGCGGAACACTGGCTGCTGCACTGCCTCGGGCTGCTCCCCCACCCGCGCGCCTGCGGGCGCTGCGGGAACGAGCAGGCGCCGTTGGCGCTGCTGGACGAGCGGGGCTGGGCCTGCGCGGCCTGCACGCCGGTGGATCCTTCCGAGTCGCTGCCTCCCGGTGCCCGCGAGCATCTGAAGCGCCTGCGCGCCGCCTCCGCGGAGGCGGCGCCGGCCTGGGAACCGGGAGACGAGGCGCAGGCCGCCGTGACCTCCCTGTTGCGGAATCGCGTGATGGCCGAGTTGGGCGGCCTCCCGAAGAGCTACGAAGTGCTGTTCCGCACTTTGTAGTCACGCGGAACGGTGACGAAGGCGCGTCCGCCGCTTGGATTCTCACGGAGCCGTCATGGATCGCGCGCTTTCATCAGGGCCGCGTGAATTCTCGCGCTCCGCCGTTGACGCCCGCGGGAAGCCTCCCATGATGGGCGCACCTGCTCTTTGGATTCCGTGACTGGCGAGCGCCTCCCGCGCCGTCGCCTCCCGTTCCGGAGCGCTTCATCTTTTCAGGAGGTCTTCCATGACCACGCTGTTCCGCCAGCCCGGCCTTCGGCCTGCCCAGGCCCCGGCCGCCCTTCCGCCCACGCTCCAGCCCCACGCGGTGCTGAGCCTCGCGCCGCCCACGGATCGCGCGCGCAGCGCGGCCTTCTCGGCGGCGATCTACGCCCTGCTCGCGGGCGGCGTGATCCTGCTCGCCCGCGCGGGGACTGCCATCGCTTCGCGGCCGCCGATCGCCACGGGCCCGACCGTATACATTGACTCCGCCCGTCCGGCGGTGGCGCCCACGCTGCCCCACGCGGTCACGACGCCCAAATTGCCCACGGTGCCCGTCGTCG
>DATJFC010000047.1:0-3355 GCA_035495995.1 Holophagaceae bacterium | reverse complement strand
CCAGCACGTTGGACACATGGGTGAGGCCCAGCACCTTCGTCTTCGGCGTGATGAGCGATTCGAACCCCTCGAGGATCAGCTCGCCGGCGTCGGTCATCGGGATGACGCGGATCGCGGCGCCCTTCTCCTCCGCCAGCATCTGCCACGGGACGATGTTGGCGTGGTGCTCCATGGCGCTGAGAAGGATCTCGTCGCCGGCCTGGATGTTCGCGCGGCCCCAGCTTTGCGCGACGAGGTTGATCGCCTCCGTCGTGCCGCGGGTCCAGACGATCTCCTTGTCGCTGGCGGCGTTGAGGAAGCGCTGGACCTTCACCCGGGCGGCCTCGAAGGCGTCCGTGGCCAGCTGGCTCAGAGTGGAGACGCCCCGGTGCACGTTGGTGTGCTCCAGGCGCTCGTAATGCCGCATCCGCTCGATGACGGGCAGGGGCATCTGGCCGCTCACGGCGGAGTCCAGGTAGACGACTCTCTTTCCGTTCAGCTCCCGGCCAAGCAGGGCGAAGTCCGCGCGGACGCGGTCCACATCGAAGGCCGTCACGGCGCTCATGCCAGCTCTCCCAGCGCGGCGTGGGTGCGGGCCAGCACCTGCTGGCGCAGCGACCGCCGCAGGCTCGCCACGGGGATGCGGCCGATGAGGTCGGACGCGAAGCCGTAGGTGAGGAGGTTCCGGGCGGCGGCGAGGTCCAGCCCGCGGCTCTGGAGGTAGAACAGCTCGTCGGGGTCGAGCTGGCCGATGGCGGCGCCATGGGCGCACTTCACATCGTCGTTCTCGATCTCCAGCTGGGGCTTGGTGTCCACGCGGGCGCGGTCCGAGAGCAGGAGGTTGCGGCTCTGCTGCTGGGCGTCCGTGCCGGAGGCGAAGGGCGCCACGAGGATCCGCCCGTTGAAGATGGCGCGCGCGGAGCCGTCCACGATCGCCTTGTGGAGCTGCCTGCTCTGGGCGTTGGGCGCGGCGTGGAGGATGGCGCTGTGGGTGTCCGCCACCTGCTGGCCGTCCAGCAGCGCGAGGCCGTCCAGGGCCAGCTCGGATCCCGTGGCCAGGCGCGCGTGGGGCGTCTCCCGGCTGATGCGCCCGCCGAAGGAGATGGTGCGGCTCAAGTAGCGCGCGTCCCGCGCCAGGTCCGCGGCGAGGCTGCCGAGGTGGAAGGCCTCCTCCGACTGGCGCTGCACGCGCTCGTGGCGCAGCTGCGCGTTCTCGCCGAGCTTCACCTCGACCACCGGCGCGCTCAGGTAGGCGCCCGCGCCCACGTGTTCCTCGATCAGCTCCAGCTCCGCGCCGCGCTCCATGACGATGAGGACGCGGGGCAAGGCGAGAGCGGGCCCGTCCTTCTCCTGCGTGATGAAGAGCAGGTGCAGGGGCGATTCCACCTTCACGCCCCGGGGCACGAAGATGAAGGCGCCGTCCGTGAACCGCGCGGTGTTGAGGGCGGCGAAGACATCCATCGTCACGGCATCCAGCACCGTGCCCAGGGCGGAGGCCGCCTCGCTGGCCTGGGAGAGCGGCATCAGGCGCACGCCCGCGGGCAGGCCCGAGACGCAGGAGTGGTGGGGATCGGGATGGCCGTTCACGAAGACGAGCCTGCCCCCGCGGGCCTCCGGGAGGATGCGCTCCCGGATGTCCGCCTCCACGGGCGGTGCTGGGCGGAAGCTCTGCTCGGACAGCGCCGAGAGGTCCAGGTACTTCCAGTCCTCCTGCCTCGTCGTGGGCAGGCCGAGCCGCGCCACGCGCGCTTCCGCCTGGGCGCGCAAGGCCTCCCAGCCCTCGGGCCGGGGCGCGGCGAGGAGATCCGCGACGAGGCTGGGGGCGGCCGCCACGCTCATGCGCCCACCTGGTTCGCCAGCCAGTCGTAGCCTTCCTTCTCCACGCGCAGCGCCAGCTCGGGGCCGCCCGAAGCCACGATCCGGCCGCCGCTGAGGATGTGCACCCGGTCGGCGGGGATGTGGTCCAGCAACCGCTGGTAGTGGGTGACGAGGAGGATGCCGCGGTCGGAGCGGCGCATGCCGTTCACCGCGTCCCCCACGATGCGGAGCGCGTCCACGTCGAGCCCGGAATCCAGCTCGTCGAGGATGGCCAGCTTGGGATCCAGCACGGCCATCTGGAGGATCTCGTTGCGCTTGCGCTCGCCGCCGGAGAAGCCCTCGTTGAGGCCGCGGTCCAGGTACTCCTCCTTCATGGCGACGACCTTGATGCGCTCCTTGATGAAGTCGTCGAACTCCAGGGGGTCCAGCTCGTCGCGGCCCTGGGCCTCGGCCTGCTTGTTGTAGGCCAGGCGGAGGAACTGGGCGTTGCTCACGCCGGGCACCTCGATGGGGTGCTGGAAGCCGAGGAAGAGGCCCATGCGCGCGCGCGCGTCGGGCTCCATGGCCAGCAGGTCCTGGCCCAGGTAGCTGACGCTGCCTTCGGTGACCTCATAGGCCGGGTGGCCCGCCAGCACCTTGCCGAGCGTGCTCTTGCCACTCCCGTTGGGGCCCATGATGGCGTGGATCTCGCCGGCCGCGACCTCCAGGTCGATGCCCTTGAGGACCGGCTTGTCGCCGACGGAAGCGCTCAGGTGCTTGATGCTCAGCATGCCATCTCCATATCCGGAATCCCGATCTTTCAGCCGACACTGCCTTCGAGTTTGAGGCTCAGGAGTTTGGTGGCCTCCACGGCGAACTCCATGGGCAGCTCGCGGAAGACCTCCTTGCAGAACCCGTTGATGATCATGCTCACCGCGTCCTCGGCGGGGATGCCCCGCTGCTGGAAGTAGAAGAGCTGCTCCTCGCCGATCTTGCTGGTGGTGGCCTCGTGCTCCACCTTGGCGGTGTGGTTCTGCACCTCGATGTAGGGGAAGGTGTGGGCGCCGCTGGCCTGGCCGATGAGCATGGAGTCGCACTGGCTGAAGTTGCGCGCGCCGCTGGCGTTCGGGCCGATCTTCACGAGGCCGCGGTAGGCGTTGCTGCTCTCGCCCGCGCTGATGCCCTTGCTGATGATCGTGGATTTCGTGTCCCGGCCGATGTGGATCATCTTCGTGCCGGTGTCCGCCTGCTGCTTGTGGTTCGTGAGCGCGACGGAGTAGAACTCGCCGATGCTGCCGTCGCCCACGAGCACGCAGCTGGGGTACTTCCAGGTGATGGCGGACCCCGTCTCGACCTGGGTCCAGCTGATCTTCGAGCGCTTGCCCTTGCAGAGGCCGCGTTTGGTGACGAAGTTGAAGATGCCGCCCACGCCGTCCTTGTCGCCGGCGTACCAGTTCTGGACGGTGCTGTACTTGATGTCGGCGTCGTCGAGCGCGACGAGCTCAACCACCGCCGCGTGCAGCTGGTTGGTGTCGAACTGCGGCGCGGTGCAGCCTTCGAGGTAGGAGACGGAGGCCCC
>DATJFC010000046.1:0-3509 GCA_035495995.1 Holophagaceae bacterium | reverse complement strand
GTTGGCGCCGACGTCGTTGACGAACATCCGGCCCGTCCCCGGCTGCACGGCGAACGTGAACGGATTGCGAAATCCCATGGCGAAGATGGCCTTGTTGGCGCCCGTCACCGAGCCGACCGACATGAGTGGGTTGTCGGCCGGAATCGAACCGTCTCGGTTGATGCGGAGGACCTTCCCCATGGTCGTCGTCGTCGACTGCGCGCGCGAGCCGACCGTGCTCTCGCCGACCGACACGTAGAGCTTGCCGTCTTTGCCGAAGTGAATCGAGCCGCCGTTGTGGAACCCGCAGGTGCAGAGCGTGGCCGGCAGATCGAGGATGTTCTGTCGCGTGCTCATGTCGGCGACGTCGGGATTGGCCGCCGAAACCTTGAAGCGGCTGACCTGGTTGTGCGGGCCGGAGGTTTCGGTGTGGTAGACGTAGACCCACTTGTCGGTGGCCGAAGTTGCGAAGCTCGGATCGAAGGCGACGCCGAGCAGGCCCCGCTCGCCCGTGGTGCTGACGCCCACATGCAGAAACGGCGCGGACAGGAGCGTCCCGTTTTTGACGACGCGCAAGTTGCCGCCCTGCTCGCTGACGAAGAGGCGGCCGTCCGGCGCGAAGGCCATGGCCGTGGGGCTGCTGAGACCGCTGGCCAGCGCGACCGCCTTGAAGTGGTTGGAGGTGGGCGGGACCGAGCCGCCCGTGCCGCCGCCGTAGCCGCCCGAACCGCAGGCGAGGAAGGAAGCCGTCAGGAGGACGGAAATGCAAAAGCCGGACAGACGGGGCATGGCCACCTCCGGAGCGCATCCCCAGCATGGATCCGGAAGGGCGGACTGGCCAGGACCTGCCCGGACGGTCCGGAAACCGGGCGGTCTTGGGGTAGCCTCAGAACCATGGCCGCGCTCGAACTGTCCTCCGTCACCAAGGTCTACGGCGACAAAGTCGCCGTGAAGGAGCTCACGCTGTCGCTGGAGCCCGGCGACTTCCTGGGCCTGCTCGGCCGCAACGGCGCGGGGAAGTCCACGACCCTGAAGATGGTGACGGGCCTGGTGCCGCCCTCCGCCGGAAGCATCCGCGTGCTGGGTCTCGCGCCGGACAGCGTCGAGGCCAAGCGCCAGGTGGGCGCGATGCCCGAGGACATGGCGCTGCTCGACATGCTCACGGGCCCCCAGTACCTGCGCTTCGTGGGCCGCATGCACGGCATGGAGGACGCGGAGATCGACCGCCGCGCGGCGGAGCTCTTCGAGAAGCTGGACCTCGAGCCCGGCCCCCGCACCCTCATCGCGGACTACTCCTTCGGCATGAAGAAGAAGATCGCCCTCAGCGCCGCCCTGCTGCACGGGCCGCGCATCGTCTTCCTGGACGAGCCCTTCGAGGGCATCGACCCGGTCACGAGCCGCACCATCAAGGACATCCTGCTGGGCCTCCAGAAGCGCGGCGTGACGCTCGTGCTCACGAGCCACATCCTCGAAGTGGTGGAGAAGCTCTGCCCCCTCATCGCCATCATCGACGAGGGCCGCCTCAAGGGCTACGGCCCGCTGGACGAGCTGCGCAAGGGCGGCGAGAGCCTGGAGCAGCTCTTCGTGGACCTCGTCGGCGGCACGCAGCAGGGAGGGCTGTCGTGGCTGTGAGCCCCGTCCGCGCGCTGCTCATCTCGCATTTCCAGACCGGGCTCAACCGCTCCATGCGGGAGATGGGGCGCAAGGGGGCCATCGCGCTCGCCCTCTTCGGCCTCGTCATGGCCGTCTTCACGCTCCTCCCCCTGACCGCGGGCCTGGGCATCGCCGGATGGGCGCTGGGGAACCACATCCAGGAGCCCTGGGGCCCCGCGGCCCTGGGCGCCGCGTACTCGGCCGCGGCGATCGGGGGCGGCCTCATGGGCGGCATCCTCGGCGGATCCAAGAGCCTGGACTGGGAGCGGCTCCGCGGCTTCCCTTTGCGCAAAGGGCAGATCTTCGCCGCCGAGCTGGTGGCGGGCCTCGGCGACCTGCTGGCCCTGCTCATCGCCCTCGGCCTCGCCTCGCTCACGGCCGGCCTCATCCTCGCCGCGCCCCTCCGCGCGCCCGTGGCGTTGCTGCTGCTGCTCGGCTCGCTCGTGACGCTGCTGGCGGTGCAGCTGCTCATCGGCGGACTGGCTTCCGCGCTCCTGAGGCATCTCAAGACCGCGCTCTTCGTGCTCCTCGGCCTGGTCTGGGCCGCCTCGGTGTTCATGGGCTCCCTCGGGGCGGACCGTCACGCCAAGGCGCCCGCGCCCCTGGCCCGGATCCAGTCCATGGACGAAGCCCGCCTGAAGACGCTCGTGGCAGGCCTGCGCGTCGCGGCCGAAGCGCTGCCCGCGACCCAGAGCGCCCACGGCCTTTCGGATGCCAACCTCGCCAAGGCCGCGGCCCGCCAGCTGCCCCTGCTCGCCTTCGCGGCGCTCCTCGCCTGGCTGGCGGCGGGCCTGCTCTGGCGCGAAGCCGCGAAGGACGGCCAGACCCTCGCCGTGAGCGCGGGCCAGGCGCGGCTGTGGACCTTCTCGAAGCCGGCTTACGGCCTCGCGCGGCTCCAGTGGCGCACGCTGATGGGCAGCATGATCGGCCGCTTCGCCTTCCTCGTCCCCATCATCGCCGTGGTGCTCATCAAAGGGCCGATGGCGCGCGCGGGCGGCTCGGCGCTGTGGGCCGTTCCCGGGGCCTTCATCTACCTGGCCTTCACCGCCTCCCAGCTGCTCTTCAACCTGTTCGGCCTCGACCAGGGCGCGGTGAAAGGCCTGCTGCTGCTGCCCATCGCGCCCAAGGACCTGCTGCTCGGCAAAAGCCTCGGCTACGGGATCTTCCTCGGATTGCAAGGCGCGATGCTCGCGATGCTGCTGGCCCTCGTCGGAGGCGACGGCCTCGCCGCCCAGCTGCCGGCGGGCCTGCTTCTCTTCACGGCCTGCATCTTCGCGATGGGCACCGTGGGGCTCTGGAGCTCCGTGGCGATGCCGCGGCCGATGTCGCGCAAGAAGCTGAACAACTCGGGCATGCCGCTCGCCGCCATCCTGCTCTCCATGGGCACGAGCCTCGGCTGCGCGGCGCTCTTCGGCGGCCTCTTCGCGCTGCTGGCCTGGCTCGCGCCGGCCTGGCTGCTGCCCGGCATGGCCCTCGCGGCCGGGGCCATGCTCCTCGTCTTCCGCGCGGGGCTCGAGCTCGGCGCGGCCTATCTCGCCAAGCACCGCGAGCGGCTCGTGGAGCGGCTGGGATGAGCGGCGCCAGCTCCGCAGAGGCCCTGCGGCTCGCCGCGGAGCTGGGCGGGACGCGGCTCTCCGGACCCGGCGGCCCGCTCGTCCTCGTGGAGCGCGCCCGCGCGCACGGCCTGCCCGCCCTCGCCGTGCTGGGGCGCGAGCCCGCGCACCTGCGCGCGCCGCTCGAAGCCTGGGCGCGCTCCGAGGCGCCGCTCAACCTCGTGGGGATCCTGCCCCTGCCCGGCACCGAACTCGCGCTGGCCCTCGCCAGCCACCGCCGCCGCATCGGCGCCCTGGTGGCGGCGCTGGACGCCTCCCTGCCCT
>DATJFC010000045.1:0-6117 GCA_035495995.1 Holophagaceae bacterium | reverse complement strand
CTTCGACCGCGCCGCCTGCCGCCTGCCGGAGTTCCGCATCGAAGCCTGGGGCCCGTGGATCTTCGTGAACTTGGACCCGGCCGCGCCCCCGCTCGCTGAAGTCCTCGGCGAGATCCTGGCGGAGACGGCGCATTGGCCGCTGGACCGCCTGCGCGCCGTGAAGACCCTCGACTATGACCTGGCCTGCGATTGGAAGGTCTATGTGGACAATTACCTGGAGGGCTACCACATCCCCGTGGCGCACCCGGAGCTGTTCAAGCAGATGGACTACGGCGCCTACCGCGTGGAGACGCGGGCCTGGCACAGCCGCCAGCATGCCCCGGTGAAGGGCTCGGGAACGCTCTACCACCGCGACCTCGCGGAGGGCGCGGCGCCGGAGGCGCTCTACTACTGGCTCTTCCCGAACCTCATGGTCAATGTCTACCCCGATCATGTGCAGCTGAACCTCATCCAGCCGCTGGGGCCGGGCCGCTGCCGCACGCACTTCGCCTGGTTCGTCGAGGAGGGCAAGGCCCTGGATCTGGCGGACAACCTCGCCTTCAGCGACCTTGTGCAGCAGGAGGACATCGCCCTCTGCGAGGCCGTGCAGCAGGGGCTCGCATCCCGCACCTACGACCGCGGCCGTTACAGCGCCAAGCGCGAGAACGGCGTCCACCACTTCCACCAGCTGTGGGTGGAGATGATGAAGCGTTGAACCGCAAAGACGCGAAGGGCGTGAAGGAAATACATCAATGGCATTGCTTCGCGTTCTTCGCGTCTTTGCGGTTCAAGCACATTTTCTCCGCCAGTAGTACACGGGCACGCCCAGCAGGGCGAGGATGAGGCCGGGCCAGGTGAAGGCGGGCTTGTAGCGCAGGAGCAGGAGGAGGATGCTGCCGCTGCCGAAGACATAGGCCAGGGGCACGAGGGGGTAGCCCCAGACCTTGTAGGGCCGCTCCAGGTCGGGGCGCTTCCGGCGCAGGAGGATGACCGCGAAGATGACGGCCACCACGAACATCAGCTGCGCGAATTCGGTGAAGTCCACCAGCTGGTCGAAGGTGCCCGTGAGCGTGAGCAGGCAGGCCATGCCCGCCTGGAGCCAGAGTGACACGGCCGGCACGCCGTGGCGGTTCAACCTGCCCGCGCCGGCGCCAAAGAGGCCGTCCTCGCCCATGGCCTGGTAGACCCGGGCGGTGGTGAAGGAGGCGCCGTTCACATAGCCGATCATGGAGATGAGGATGGCGCCGGCCATGAGCGTGTTGCCCGTGGGGCCGAAGATCGCGCCCAGCGCGGCGGCGCCGACCCGGTCCTCCGGCGCGCCCGCGATGCCCGCGGGCCCGAGCAGCTTCAAGTAGGCGAGATTCGCCAGAAGGTAGAGCGCGATGACGCAGCCGGGCCCGATGAGCAGCGCGAGGGGCAGGGTGCGCTTGGGGTTCCTGATCTCCGGCGCCACATTGCCGACGAAGTTCCACCCGTCGCACGCGAAGAAGGCGCCGATCTGGGCCACCATCAGCACCGTCAGGATGCCCGCGAAGGAGACGGGGTTCTGCCCGAGCGCCGCCGCCGCGGGGGCCGACTTGGGCGCCAGCAGCAGGCCCAGGACGATGAGCGCCCCCAGGGCCGAGAGCTTGGCCACGGTGAAGGTGTTCTGGATCCACGCGCCGAGTCTCACGCCGTAGGTGTTGAGCAACGCGATGGCGGCGATGAGGACGATGCCCACCAGCCGCGCGCCCGTGAGCCCGAAGGCGTAGGGCCCCAGGTCCATGCCGAAGGGGAGATGCAGCGCGGGGATGGCCGCATGGGGGCCGATCCACCGGGCGTCGTCCACGGCCGGAATGAGCGCGCCCAGGTACTTTCCCGCGCCCACGCCCACGGCGGCGATGGCGCCGGTCTCGATGACGAGGAAGCAGCACCAGCCGTAGAGGAAGCCCATGAGAGGGCCGTAGCCCTCCTTCAGGAAGACGTAGAGCCCTCCCGCTTTCGGGAGCATCCCCGTCAGCTCGCCGTAGCTGAGCGTGGCGCAGAGCGTGAAGAGCCCGGCCACCAGCCAGGTGAGCATGAGCATGGGACCCGTGTGCACCTGCCGCATGATGTCGGCGGACACGATGAAGATGCCGCTTCCGACCATGGAGCCAGCGACGATCATCGTCGAAGAGAAGAGACCGAGTTCGCGGCGGTAGCCCGTGGTCATAGGCCACCCGTGAGACGAGAGAGCTGGCGGGGGTGGGTCGGCGCTGCCTCGCGTATCGCCGCAGGCGATGCCGAGACGATGCCACTTCCGACCATGGAGCCAGCGACGATCATCGTCGACGAAAAGAGCCCGAGTTCGCGGCGGTAGCCGGTGGATTCAGACATGGATCACCAAGGGTTTGGACCAGACTAACCGGGCCTGTAGCCTAGTCAGATGCCGAAGTCCCGCGCCTCGAAGCGCCTCCTCATCGCGATTCTCGTCCTGGCCATCCCGCCCGCCATCGGCTGGTGGCTGTGGAAGGGGCAAGGGCCCCTGCGGGAGCAGGCCGATCTCGTGGTGAAGCGGGGCACCACGGTGGACCAGTTGGCGGAGCAGCTCCAGTCCCGGGGCGTCATCCGTTCGGCGGAGCTGTTCAAGCTCTGGGCGCGCTCCCGGAAGCTCCAGGTCATCCGCGGCGAATACGCCTTCGACGCCCGCGTCTCGCTCGCCGATGTCACCGCGAAGCTCCGCAAAGGCGACATCCGCTGGACGAATGTCGTGATCCCGGAGGGCGTGCACGCGTGGTCGGTGCAGAAACGGCTGGAGCCCTTCGTGCCCGAGGAGGCCTTCTGGCAGCTCTGGAAGAGCCCCACTCTGGCGCGCACGGCGGGCTTTCCCGAGGCGCGGAGCCTCGAGGGGCTGGTGGCGCCGGCGACCTACCGCCTCAACAAGGCCTTGGAACCCGAAGAAGTGATGCTGGAGCTGGTGGAGGCCTTCCACCGCCAGATCTATCCGAAGCTCGCGGGCGGCCCGCTGCCCGCTTACCAGACCCTGACCCTGGCGAGCCTCGTGGAGAAGGAGACGCATCAGGCGGACGAGCGCGCGCGCGTCGCCGGCGTCTACTACAAGCGGCTGAAGATAGGCATGCCTCTCCAGTGCGATCCCACGAGCCAGTACGCGCGGTGGGTCAGCGGCGACCTGCGCTTCACCGCGCCGACTCCGGAGGACATCCGCCGGGCCAGCCCCTGGAACACCTACACCACGAAGGGCCTCCCTCCCACCCCCATCGCCATCCCCAGCGCGGCGTCCATCGAGGCTGCGCTCCACCCGCTCGTGACCAAGGACCTCTACTTCGTCGCCACCGGCCTAGGCGGCCACCGGTTCGCGCCGACCCTCAAGCAGCAGGACAGGAACATCAACCTCTACCGGAAGGAGCTGGCGCGGCAGAGGGCGGCATCGTGACCAAGCTGCGTCTCGACCAGCTCCTCGTCCAGCGCGGGTTCTGCGAAACGCGGGCGAAGGCGCAGGCGCGCATCCTCGCAGGGGAGGTGCTGGTGGGCGACCGGCCCGTCACGAAGGCGGGCACGGCGGTGGACGAGGCGGCCGAGATCCGGCTCCGGGGCGAGGGCCTCCCCTTCGTGAGCCGCGGCGGGCTCAAGCTGCAGGGCGCGCTGGACCGGTGGGGTCTCGATGTGGCGGGCCTGGTGTGCTTCGACGCGGGAGCCAGCACGGGCGGTTTCACGGACTGCCTGCTCCAGCGCGGCGCCGCCAAGGTCTACGCCGTGGATGTGGGCACGAACCAGCTGCACTGGAAGCTGCGCAGCGACCCCCGCGTCGTGTCCATGGAGCAGACCAACCTCCGGAATTGGGACGCGGGCGCCATTCCCGAGCCGTGCGGTTTCCTCTGCGCGGACCTCAGCTTCATCTCCCTCAAGCTGGCCATCCCGCCCGTGCTGGCCAGCCTCACCCCGGATGCCGAGGCCGTCCTCCTCGTGAAACCGCAGTTCGAAGCGGGCCGCGGTGAAGTGGGGGAAGGCGGCATCGTGCGCGATCCGGCCATCCACGATCGCGTCTGCGAGGAGATCTGGCGCTTCTTTGAAGGGACGACGCTCAAGCCGCAGGCCCTGGCCTTGAGCCCCATCAAGGGGGGCGAAGGGAACACCGAGTTCCTCCTGCGCCTGCGCATGGGCGGGCAGGCCGCGGACCTGCGGGCCGCCCTGGACGGTCTGAGCTAGGTTTCAAGTATTGCAGTTGATTGAATTGATTCAAAAAATATAAAATTTATAATAAAAACTTGAAAGTTTAGATCAATGGATCGAAAAATAAGCCATGGCGAGGCAGGCGGGCTGCATCGCCCTTTGGAGGCCTCCATGGCGAATCTCGGGTTGCGGGACTTTCTGGAAATCCCCTACGACGAACTGGAGCAGTTGAACCTCCAGGCCAAGCAGCAGCGCCTGGACCGCGTCTCCCCCGAGAAGATCCGCGAGGAGCGGATGAAGTACCTTGAGGGCGAGAAGCGCATCAAGGCCGTCACGGTCTGCTTCACCGACATCGAAGGCCGGCTCCACATGCTGGACTACGACAAGAAATTCCTCCTGAAGTCCTCGGACAACCTCACCTTCGACGGCTCCTCCATCCGCGGCTTCTCCGCCCAGGCCGAAAGCGACCTGCGCCTCGTCATCGACTGGCCGGCCTTCTACTGGCTGCCCAGCGACGTCTTCGGGCCCGGCAAGGTGCTCGTCTTCGGCAATGTCCTGAACCAGGACGGCAGCCCCTTCGCCGCCGACATGCGGGCGCGCCTGCGCGCCTACACGGACAAGATGTTCGCGGAGCACGGCACGATCCTCAACGCGGCCAACGAGGTGGAGGGTTTCCTCTTCAAGGGCCTGGACGCCGAGCGCCACTTCCACGAGACCGGCGCCTTCGAGTACGTCTCCACCGGCGGGTATTACCACAGCCTGCCCGGAGACCCCCTCCGCCAGTTCATCGACACCGCCGCCGAGGTGCAGCGCGCCATGGGCTTCGGGAACGAGAAGGACCACCCCGAGGTGGCGCCTTCCCAGTTCGAGATGAACTACACCTACGCGGAAGTGAACATCGCCGCGGACCAGGTCCAGCTCTACAAGCTCCTCTCCCGCCAGGTGGCGGCGCGCATGGGCATGACGGCGAGCTTCCTGCCCAAGCCGGTCACGGGCGTGAACGGCAATGGCATGCACACGAACATCTCCATCGCCAAGGCCGGCAAGAACCTCTTCTTCAAGAAGGACGGCAAGGACGGCCTCTCGGACTCGGCCTGGGACTTCACCAACCGCATCCTCGCCAACGCCACGGACCTCTGCCTCGTCTTCAATCCGAGCGTGAACGCCTACCGCCGCCTGGACCCGCACTTCGAGGCGCCGAACCAGATCAAGGTGAGCCCCACGGACCGCGGTTCCATGGTCCGCATTCCCACGGGCAACGAGAAGTCCACCCGCATCGAGGTCCGCTCCATCGGGCCCGACGCCAACCCCTACATGGTCTACTACACGCTGCTGCGCACGGGCATGGAGGGGCCGGCCCTGGAAGTGGATGAGGCCAAGCGCGCGCGCACCCGCTTCCTCCCTGACAACATCTTCGACGCCATCCGCCTCTTCAAGGGCAGCAAGTTCATGTCCGAGCTGCTGGGCGAGGCCGTCCACGAGAAGTTCGCGGACATCAAGATGGCCCAGGCCGAGCGCTGCCCGAAGGCCCTGGGGACCCGGGTGAAGGAAGGCGAGATCATGTTCCACCACGAGGTCACGAACCAGTACCTCTGGAACCAGTTCTGATCCCGATCGCGCTTCGCAACGAAAGGCCCCGCGCATGCGGGGCCTTTCGTTGCGTCCGGGGAGGTTGAGAGCCATCGCTGGCTGCCCTCAATGGGTTTGACATGTATGGCGTGAATGTGTAGCCTGGTCGTGCCAATCATGGCAAAAAACAGGCTTCATAATATAGAAGGGCGGTAAATGTCATGACGCTCGGGCGGCATCTCATCATCTCGCTTCTCTTTCTCGGCGCGGCGGGCTTCGCTTCCGCCCAATCCGCCACGGATTGGACAGGTTGGTACCTCGGCGGCAACGCGGGCTACGCCTTCGGCAAGTCCGATGTGACGACCTCGACCGTATTCTCTCCGACCGGCTACTTCGCCAACGGGAACGTGCCCTACCTCA
>DATJFC010000044.1:0-5787 GCA_035495995.1 Holophagaceae bacterium | reverse complement strand
CCGATATCGCCTTCGTTGCCCCAGCGGGCCCGCATCTCCGTCAGCTTGAGCGCCCGCTCCGTGGCCAGCTCGCCCATGTGCTTGGCCTTGTCCACCACAGGGTCGTGGGTGGGCTTGTGGTAGGCGCGGATGCGCTTGAAGAGGTGCCGCATCTCCCGGGGCAGGGCCTCCAGCCGGGGGCCGACGACCGGGTCATCCTTCTTCGCGTCGGCCTCCTCGCTGAGGCGCCGCAGCAGCGGGAGCAGCAGGGCCGCGTCCCGGGCCGCGTAGCTGAGCTGGGATTCCCTCAAGGGCCGCAGCATCCAGTTGGAGTCCTGCTCCTCCTTGGGGATCTCGATGCCCAGCTTCAGCTTCGACATGGTCTTGAGGCCCGGCTGGGGATAGCCCAGCGCGCGGGCCAGCAGCATGGTGTCCAGCACGGAGCCGGGGACGATGTCATAGAGCCGCTTCATGACGATGCCGTCGTTGGAGAAGTCATGGCAGATCCAGGGCACCTTCGCCAGCGCCTCCAGCGCGGGCCGCGCCAGCTCGCCCAGCGTGATGGGATCCACGAGCCAGACCTGCTCGTGGTCCGCCACCTGGAGCAGCGCCAGCGTGCAGTGGTGGATGCCCGTGAGGCTGCACTCGATGTCCACCGCCAGCAGGTCCGCCGCGAACCACACCGGGAGCGCCGCCTCCAGGGACTCCGCGGAGTCCACGATGCAGAAGGGGAGGTCGAAGGGCGTGGTGGGCATGGGCTCCGGCGCGGAGGCGCACCCTCCAGTCTAGACTGGGAAACGGAGGCCGTCCGTGAACAAGGAACTCTTCTGGGGGACCTTCGTGGCCGTGTTCCTGGCCGAAGTGGGGGACAAGACCTCTCTGGCGGCCATGACGGCCAGCGCCAAGAGCGGCGCGGCGTGGACGGTGTTCTGCGCGGCGAGCCTGGCCCTGGTCTGCGCCACGGCCATCGGCGTCTCCCTCGGCGGCGTCCTGTTCAAGGTGGTGCCGCCTGCCGCGATCAAATGGGTCGCGGGCCTGCTCTTCATCGGCGTGGGCCTCTGGGTCCTCGCCGGGAAGACGGTATGAATCCTGTCCTCTTCTACGATGGCGACTGCGGCCTCTGCCACGGCGCGGTGCTCTTCGTGCTGAAGCGGGACAGGGCCGGCGTCTTCCGCTTCGCGCCGCTGCAGGGCGAGACGCTCATCGAGCAGGTGCCGGAGGAGGTGCGCGCGGCCCTGCCGGACAGCCTCGTGCTGCGCGAGCCCGATGGCCGCCTGCTCACCCGCTCCTCCGCCGTCGTGGGGATGCTCAAACGGCTGGGCCCCCTCTGGCGCGCCGCGGCCGCGCTGCTTTGGATCATTCCGCGCCCGCTGCGCGACCTCGGCTACGACCTCGTCGCGAAGGTGCGCCACCGCCTCTTCAAGAAGCCCGAAGGCGCCTGCCCCATCGTGCCGAAGGACCTGAGGGGGCGCTTCCTCGCCTGACCCCGACAGTGTGGCCCGACATTGCGGATTGACGAGCGGAGTTGGCCACCATAGGTTGGGGTTGTTCACGGTTCTCCGGCTCGCGGGCCGGGGATGAAAAGGGAACCCGGTGCGATTCCGGGACTGCCCCCGCAGCGGTATGGGAGAACGAAGGCCCCTAGAGCACTGGTCCCGCGCGGACTGGGAAGCAAGGGCCCGAGGAAGGCGGCGAGCATCACGGCCGCAACGCTCCCGAGTCCGAAGACCTGCCAGGAACCCGCTTCAGCGGACGATCCAGCCTTCGAGGGGAAGGCGCGATCACACGGCCGGATCTCCATCCGTCCGTCTTCCTCCATCCATCGCCGCGGCCCCGCCGCGCTGAGGAGTCCCACCCATGAGCGCTCTGCTGGAGCGGGAGGCCACGCGGCCTTCCCAAGGAACGTCCGTCCCCACGACCATGCGCATCCGCAAGCGGAACGGCGCGCTGGAGCCCGCGGACCTCAACAAGATCCTCCGCGCCATCGGCCGCTGCTGCGAAGGGCTCGACAGGGTGGATGCCGTGCGCGTCGCCACCAAGACCATCAGCGGCGTCTACGACGGCGCCAGCACCAAGGAGCTGGACGAGCTCTCCATCCAGACCGCCGCGGGCCTCACGGCGGAGGAGCCCCAGTACAGCCGCCTCGCCGCGCGGCTGCTGGCCACCTGCATCGACAAGGAAGTGGAGAACCAGGGCATCCACAGCTTCAGCCAGAGCCTCCAGGCGGGGGAAGCCGCGGGCCTCATCGGCGGGCGCCTCGCCGCCTTCGCCGCCGAGCACCGCCGCAAGCTCGACGACGCCGTGGACGCGGACCGCACGGAGGCCTTCGAGTACTTCGGCCTGCGCACGCTCTACGACCGTTACCTGCTGAGGCATCCCCAGACGCGAGCCGTGCTCGAGACGCCCCAGCACTTCTTCCTCCGCATCGCCTGCGCGCTTTCGGAATCCGTCGTGGAGGCGCTCAAGCTCTACGGGCTCCTGTCGCGCCTGGAATACCTGCCCAGCTCGCCCACGCTCTTCAACGCGGGCACGCGGCGCGAGCAGCTCAGCTCCTGCTTCCTGCTGGATTCGCCGGAGGACGACCTCGCCTCCATCTACGACCGCTACAAGGATGTGGCGCTGCTTTCGAAGTGGAGCGGCGGCATCGGGCTCGCGTTCCATCGCGTGCGGTCGAGGGGCTCGCTCATCACCGGCACCAACGGCCACTCGAACGGCATCGTGCCCTGGCTCAAGACGCTGGACGCCTCCGTCGCCGCCGTGAACCAGGGCGGCAAGCGCAAGGGCGCGGCCTGCGTCTACCTGGAGCCCTGGCACGCGGACATCGAAGCCTTCCTGGAGCTGCGCGACAACACGGGTGATCCGGACCAGCGCGCCCACCACCTCAACCTGGCCAACTGGATCCCCGACCTCTTCATGCGGCGCGTGGAGCGCGACGAAACCTGGAGTCTCTTCGATCCCAAGGCCGTGCCCGGGCTCTGCGACCTCTGGGGTGAGGCCTTCGACCGCGCCTACGAGGCGGCGGAAGCCGCGGGGCTGGCCGCGCGGCAGGTTCCCGCGCGGGAACTCTACGGCCGCATGATGCGCACGCTGGCCCAGACCGGCAACGGCTGGATGTGCTTCAAGGACGCGTCCAACCGAGCCTGCAACCAGGTGGCCGTGGGCGGCGCCGTGCACCTCTCGAACCTGTGCACGGAGATCCTGGAACGCACCTCCGCCGAAGAGACCGCCGTCTGCAACCTCGGCTCCATCAATCTGGCGAGCCATGTGGGGGCGGGCGGCTTCGACTTCGGGAAGCTCGCCGACACCGTGCGCGCCGTCGTGCCCCAATTGGACCGCGTCATCGACCTCAACCTCTATCCCATCGAGACGGCGAAAGCGGCCAATCAGCGCTGGCGCCCCGTGGGCCTGGGCGTCATGGGCCTGCAGGATGCCTTCTTCCAGCTGCGCCTGCCCTTCGATTCGGAGGAGGCGAAGACGCTCTCCACGCGCATCGCGGAGGAGATCCACTTCCACGCCCTATCGGCTTCCGTGGAGCTGGCCGAGCGCCACGGCGCCCATCCGGCCTTCGCCGAGACCTGGGCGGCGAAGGGCGTCTTCCACTTCGAGCATGCCGGTGTCCAGCCCGCGGACATGGACCGCTGGGACGCGCTGCGCGCGCGCATGATGCGGCACGGCCTCCGCAACTCGCTCCTCATCGCCATCGCGCCCACGGCCACCATCGCGAGCCTGGCGGGCTGCTCGGAATGCATCGAGCCCGCCGTGTCCAACCTCTTCAAGCGGGAGACCCTCAGCGGCGACTTCCTCCAGGTGAACCGCTATCTCGTGAAGGATCTCCAGGCCCTGGGGCTCTGGAACGAGGGCCTGCGGGACGCGCTCAAGCAGGCCGAAGGCAGCGTGCAATCGCTCGCCATCCCCGACGAGCTGAAGCGCCTCTACCGCACGGCCTGGGAGCTGCCCATGAAGGCGCTCATCGACCTCGCCGCGGCGCGCCTGCCCTTCATCGACCAGAGCCAGAGCCTCAACCTTTTCATGGAAACGCCCAACATCGCGCGACTCAGCTCCATGTACTTCTACGCCTGGCAGTCGGGGCTGAAGACCACCTACTATCTGCGCTCGCGCCCCGCCACCCGCATCGCCAAGGCGACCGTGGCCGAAGCTCAAGCCATCGCCTGCTCGCTCGAGAATCCCGAATCCTGCGAGGCCTGCCAATGAGCCTGCTCGACCCCGGTTTCAACCTCACCCTCCGCCCCATGCGCTACCCGGTCTTTTACGACATGTACAAGGACGCGCAGAAGAACACCTGGTCCGTGGAGGAGGTGGATTTCTCCACGGACCTGCGGGACCTCGATGCCCGCATGGGGCCGGCGGAACGCCACCTCGTCCGCCGCCTCGTGGCCTTCTTCGCCACCGGCGACAGCATCGTCGCCAACAACCTCGTGCTGAACCTCTACCGGCACCTCAACGCGCCGGAGGCGCGCCTCTTCCTCAGCCGCCAGCTCTTCGAGGAGGCGCTGCACGTGCAGTTCTACCTCACGCTGCTGGACACCTACCTGCCGGATCTGGCCGAACGGGAAGCCGCCTTCGCCGCGGTGGAGGCCATCCCCTCCATCCGCGAGAAAGCGAACTTCTGCTTCCGCTGGATGGACGGCATCGAGAAGCTGGACCGCCTCGAGACGGAGGCCCAGCGCCGCGCCTTCTTGCTGAACCTCATCTGCTTCGCCTGCTGCATCGAGGGCCTCTTCTTCTTCGGCGCCTTCGCCTACGTCTTCTTCCTCCGCTCGAAGGGGCTGCTTCACGGCCTGGCGGCGGGCACCAACTGGGTCTTCCGGGATGAGAGCCTGCACATGGCCTTCGCCTTCAAAGCCATCGAGCAGATCCGCGCGGAGGAGCCGGGCCTCTTCGACGCGGGGCTGGAGGCGCGAGTCGTCGCCATGCTCGATGAGGCCATCGAGGCCGAGATGCAGTTCGCGGAGGACCTCCTCGGCGGCGGCGTGGCGGGCCTCTCGCCCCTCGACGTGCGCACCTACCTGGAATGCGTGGCGGACCAGCGCCTGCGGCAGCTGGGTTTCGCGCCCCGCCACGGCGCGCGCAATCCCTTCCCCTTCATGGAGCTGCAGGATGTCCAGGAGCTGGCCAACTTCTTCGAACGCCGCGTCTCCGCCTACCAGGTGGGTGTGACGGGCGCCGTGGCCCTGGATGCGGCATTCTGAAGGCATGAAAACGAGAGACGCTTCCCGTTCCATCCTCAGCGTCACCGTGCTTCCCGAGGACCTGAACCAGTACGGTTCCCTCTTCGGCGGCCGCCTGCTGGCCTGGATCGACCGGGTCGCGTCCATCTGCGCCACGCGCCACTGCCGCGGCAACGCCGTCACCGTGGCGTTGGAGGCCATGAGCTTCGAGGTGGCCGTGAAGCAGGGCGACATCCTCATCCTCACCGCCGAGCTGGAGAAGGTGGGCCGCACCTCCATGGGCATCCGCGTGACGGCCATGCGCGAGGACCCCGTGAGTGGTGACGCCAAGCGCGTCTGCGCGCCCCTCCTCACCTTCGTCGCCCTGGACCGCGACGGCCGCTCGATGCCCGTGCCCGCGCTGGCGGATTAGGGTGGCTATTTCGCCAGCGCTTTAAGGTCCACTCCGAATTCTTTGTTCAAGAAAGTGACAGTCGTCGGCTGATTGTCCAGAGAGGCCCTTACATGCTGGGTTGTGAACAATCCAGATTTTGGTCGCCATTTGGCGTCCTTTCGAGCGACCTCCGCAATCCAATCGACGCTGGCGACATATTCTGATCGCTCAAGACTGTCGAAGTTC
>DATJFC010000043.1:0-11012 GCA_035495995.1 Holophagaceae bacterium | reverse complement strand
AGCTTCGCCAGCTCCACCATCAGCGGCTCGATGACGCCCTGCACATCCTGCTCGCGGACGAAGCTCATCTCGATGTCCACTTGCGTGAACTCGGGCTGGCGGTCGGCGCGCAGGTCCTCGTCCCGGAAGCAGCGGCAGATCTGGTAGTAGCGCTCGAAGCCGGAGACCTGGAGCAGCTGCTTGAAGAGCTGGGGCGACTGGGGCAGCGCGAAGAACTCGCCCGCGTGCACGCGGCTGGGCACCAGGTAGTCGCGGGCGCCCTCCGGCGTGGACTTGGTGAGGATGGGCGTCTCGAACTCGATGAACTCGTTCTTGTGGAAGTGCTCGCGGATGATCTGAGCCGCCTCGCTGCGCATGCGCAGGTTCTTCTGCACCGATTCGCGGCGCAGGTCGAGGAAGCGGTACTTGAGGCGCAGATCCTCGTTGGCCACCTGGCCGTCGATGTCCTCGACGGGGATGGGCGGCGTCAGCGCGGTGTTGAGGACGCGCAGGGCGGTGAGGCGCACCTCGATGTCGCCCGTCGCCATGTTGGGGTTCTTGGACTCGCGTTCCACGACGACGCCCTCGGCGCCCAGCACGAACTCGCTGCGCACGGCGCGGACCTTGGCCAGCAGGGCCGGATCGGCGTCCGCCGTGTCCAGGCGCAGCTGCACGACGCCCCAGCGGTCCCGCAGGTCGATGAAGACGAGGCTGCCGAGGTCGCGCACCTTGCGGGCCCAGCCCAGCAGGCGCACGGTCTTTCCGGCATCGCTCAGGCGCAGCTCCCCATCGCGGTGGCTGCGTTGAAAGTCGCCCAGGCGGTCCAGCTGCATCGGGAATCCCTTTGACCCTCCAGAATAACGGAGGGCCGGAGGGCCTGCCATGCCTTAAGGGATCAGGCCGCCGTCCACATGGACCACATGGCCTGCGATGTAGCTGGCCATGCCGCTGCAGAGGAAGGCGACGACGCTGGCGATCTCTTCCGGCGTGCCTTCGCGCTTCAGGACGGTGGGCGCGAGCAGCTCCTTCTTCTTCTCCTCGGTGAGGTCCGCGGTGAGCTCCGTCGCGATGAGGCCGGGGTTCACGGCGTTCACGCGGACGCCGAAGGGGGCCAGCTCCCGCGCGAGGCTCTTGGTGAGGCCGATGACCGCGCCCTTGCTCGCGCCGTAGTTGGTCTGCCCCGGCTGGCCGATGATGGCCGTGGGGCTGACGATGTTCACGATGGCGCCGGATTTGCGCGCCATCATGCCGCGCACGACGGCCTTGGTGGCGAGCACGGTGCCCTTGAGGTTGATGCCCATCACCTCTTCCCACTTGTCGTCGCCCATGAGGATGAAGGGCGCGTCCTTGCGGGTGCCGGCGTTGTTGACGAGGAGGTCCACGGGGCCGAGGGCCGCCTCGATCTCCTTCGCGACGGCGTCCATGGCGGCCTTGTCGCGCACATCGCCCAGCACGGCGAGGGACTTCCGGCCCAGGGCGCGGATCTCCGCCGCCACGCCTTCGGCCTTCTCGCGGTTCTGCAGCGCGTGCACGGCCACATCCGCGCCCCAGCGCGCCAGCTCCAGCGCGATGGCCCGGCCGATGCCGCGGGAGGACCCCGTCACCAGGGCCACGGATCCGCGCAGGGGCTCGCCGAGTGACATGGGGGGGCTCCTTCCAACCGCAACAGATTAGGATGCCCTCTGGAGGCCCGCGTGTCCAAAGCCCAAGACCGGCAGATCCTCAGCCCCGGCGAGCTGGAGGCCTTCCTCGCGGGCCATCCCGCCTGGGTCGCCCTGGGCGAGCCGGACGGGCTCGTGCTGCGCCGCCGCTACCCCTTCGCCAGCTACACGGCGGGCCTGGGTTTCGTCGTGGCCGCGGCCGAGCACGCGGAGGCGGTGGACCACCACCCGGACCTCATGCTGGGCTGGCGCGTGGTGGTGGCCTCGCTCACGACCCACGTGAGCAAGGGCGTGAGCAGGATGGACCTCGAGCTGGCCGAGGCTTTGGACCGGCTCTATCCCGAGCACCTCTAGGAGGTCGCCGCCGGGGGCTCCTCGCGCTTGCCGTGCATCAGCTCGATGACGGCCTGATAGAGGGTCTTGCGGGTGTCGTGGCGCTGGAAGGCCCGCGTGATGTAGCGGATGTGGATCTCGGTGCCGGTGGCGGCGGGCACCACCTGGATGCCCGGCGTGGCGCTGAAGGCTTGCACGCGGTAGCTGCTCGTGGAGCGGCGCCATTCTTCTTCGGCTTCGCCGGCGTTGGCGCGGGTCTCCTCCTCCACCCGCTTCTGAATGCTGTCCAGCACGGGGTAGAGGTCCTGGCCGTTGGGCACCTGCACGCTGATCTCGTCCCACATCCACTGGCCCGAGGTGGAGAAGTTGAAGAAGTGGCCCTCGATGGCGAAGCTGTTCGAGAAGGCCACGCGGCGGCCCGTGGGGTGGCCGGCGTCGCTCCAGCTTCCGGTCTCCAGCAGCACCGTGCGCAGGAGGCCGATCTCCACCACCTCGCCGCCGACGCCCTTGATCTCCACCCAGTCGCCGACGCGGACGCCGTTGCGGCCCATGAGGACGAACCAGCCGAAGAAGGCGACGATGAAGTCCTTCATCGCCACCGTGAGTCCCGCGCCCGCGAGGCCGAGCACCGTCGTCGTCTGGGTCGGCATGCCGAGCGCGATGAAGATGATGACGACGAGTCCCAGCACCTGCATGCCGAACCTCGCCACCATCCGCATGGAGCCCGCGTGGCGCTTGTCGGGGTCCTTGGAGCGGAAGGCGTGCTCGATGAGGCGGTTGACGAGGGCGACGCCGAGCATCACCGCGAGGATCCAGAGCAGGCGCCCCAGGATCCCGTGGAGGACGGCGATCTTCTGGCCTTCGGCGAAGGTGGTCCAGTTCCCGTAAGTCTCCGAGAGGTCCTGCTCGTCTTCGATGCGCTTCCCCATGTCCGCGAGGAGGCGCTGATCGGACATGTAGTGCTTCAGGTCGGCGAGGGTGGACTTCGCCGCGTCCTTGGAGGCGGCCTGCGCGGCCGTCCCCTTGTTCCGGGCGAAGCTGGCCGCCGCCTGCTTGGTGGCCTCGCGGCCCCCGGCTTCGGCCGCCACCTGTTTCGCGAGATCGCCGCGCCGCGCCGTCAGCCTCGCGGCCTTGGCCTGGGCGTGCTGCTGGGCCCGGTCCAGGAGGGCCAGTTTGCGGCCGAGCGCCATCCAGGCGTTCATCTGCGGGATGAGACCGCCCGCGGCCGGCGCGTCCTGGGGCGCGGGCGGAGCGGACTGGGCGGCCTTGTTCGCCGCCTCCGCCGCGTCGTGGGCCGCCATGAGCCGCTTGATCTTCGCCTGCGGATCGCCCCCCGCGCGCTCCAGGTCCTCCGCGGCCTCATCCAGCTCATCCTGGTCCAGCTCCTGCTGGGCCTTGGCGACCGTGAGCTGGTCCTCGAGGCTGTCCTGGAGGTCGCCGCGCGCGGCGGCGGATTCCTTGGTGAGGCGGGCGATGAGCTGCTGGTCGGCATCGACCACATCTGCGGCCTTGGCTTTGGCCGCTTGGAGCTCTTTCAGCCGGGGGCTGGCGGGCGGGGCGCTCTCCGCGGCCTGGCGCAACGCGTCGGCGTAGGCCAGGTCCACCTGATGGTCGGCGAGGCGGACCGCGTCCTGGGCGAAGGCGATCTCCTGCCGGCCGGTGGCGAGAGCCGCGAGGGCCTGGGCCTCCTGGAGCGGGTGCTGGTCCACGAGGGAGGTCTTGACCGGCCCGGTCTTGCGGGCCAGCAGATGCCGTTTCGCGGGCTGGCCGTCATCGGGGGCGGGGCCGAGGTCCCGGGTCCATGCGAAACCGAGGCTCGCGAGCGCCACCAGCGTGGTCAGGATGCCGAGGAGAAGCCATTGGCGGAATTTCATGGGCACCAGGAGAACACGGATCGCTCAGAATCCGAGCGCCTTGCGGGCCGCGGCCGTCTGATCGGATTCCAGCTGCAGGGGCGCCTGGTACCAGCCGCGGGTCTGGAGCGTGAGGGCCTTCAGCGTCGCAGCGGGGTCGGTGGCGTTCCCGCCCATGAAGAGGCTCAGCTCCATGCTCTGGAGCTTGGAGGGCGGCACCCGGAAGGCGAGGTTCAGGTCTTTCTGGAGCCAATCCCGGAAGGCCTGGAGCCGCTTCCCGTCGTCCAGTTGTCCCACCACTTCCACTGTCGCGGAAGGGACTCGGCCGCGGTTTCGCGGCGGCGAGAAGAGCGAACTGGCGTCCAGGCCGTCCTGGATCCGCGCTTCGGAGGGCGGATGGAAGGGCGGGGGCGTCCAGCCTTGCATGGTCTAGATGCTAGCCACGCTTCTTCGGGAAGGGTTTGCGGGCTCCGCCGGGGCGCGGCTTGCCGGTTCCGCCGCCCGATGCGGCCCGGGGGCGCGAGGGCGCGCCGTCGCGCGGGGCCTTGTCGAAGCGGCGCGGAGGACGGCCGTCCTCGCGTTTCGGACGGCCTTCGGATCCCGGCTTGCCCGCGCCGCGAGGGCGCTCATCGCGAGGACCTTCGGGGCGGGGACGCTGGGGCTTGCCGCCTTCCGCTCGGCGGGGCCGGTCTTCGCGGTCCTCGAAGCGCTTCGGACGCGGACGGCCCGCGCCTTCCGGTGATTCATCGCGGCGCGGCGCGCGCGGACGGGCGGAAGCGCCTTCATTCCTGCCGAAACGCTTGCGGGGAGCCTCGCCTCCCTCGCGGCTTTCAAAGGGCTTCGAGCGCGGACGCCCGGCGGGCGCGCCGGCCTTCTTCTCGAAGCGCTTGCGCGGGGCCTCGCCCTCTTCGCGCGCGCCGAGCCGCTTGGGGCGTTCGGTGCCCTCCTCGCGCCGCGGGCCGCGGGGGGCGGGCTTGTCGAAGCGGGGCTTGTCGCCGCGGTCGGCGAAGGGCTTGCGGGGGCGATCCTCGCCGCCTTCAGGGCGCGGGCGGAAGGGCTTCTTCCCGGCGGAGGGGCGTTCATCCCGGCGCGGCTTGGCGCCGCCGGGCTTGCGCTCGAAAGGCTTCTTCGCGACCTTCGGCGCTTCCGTCTCGCCCCGCTCGCCCGCGACGGCGCGCACGAGGCGCGTGCGCGCGCGGATCGCCTTGAGCGCGGATTCGAAATCCGCCGGAGGCGCGGCCTTCACGACCACCATCTCGTCGGTGACGGGATGCCGCAGGCCCAGCACTTCGGCGTGCAGCGCCTGCCGGTCGATGAGGGGGCTCTCTTCGCCGTAGACCTGGTCGCCCAGCAGCGGGAAGCCGCGGTCGGCGAATTGCACGCGGATCTGGTTGCGGCGCCCCGTCTCCAGCTCCACTTCGACGACGGTGTGGCCCGGCAGGCGTTCCACCACGCGGTAGTGGGTGACGGCCGATTGGGCGCCCTCGGCGTCCTTCCGCTTGGGGTCGACCACGCGCATCTTCAGCGTCTTCGCCTGCTCGATGAGGTGCCCCTTCAGCGTGCCCTGGTTCTCCGGCAGCTCGCCCACGAGGATGGCGCGGTAGGTGCGCTGGAGCTTGTGGAGCGCGAAGAGCTTCTTGAGGTGGTGCAGCGACTCGGAAGTCCGCGCGAAGACGAGCACGCCGCTCGTGAAGCGGTCGAGGCGGTGGACGATGTAGAGCTGCGCGTGCTTCTGGCCGCGGCGCCGGTAGTGGTCGGCGACGGCGTCCGCGAGGCTGGGCTCGCCGCTCTTCTCCGCGGGCACCGTGAGCAGGCCCGCCGGCTTGTCGACGAAGAGGAGGTGAGTATCTTCCCAGAGCGTCTTGAAGGCGCCGTCACTGGCGCCCTTGGGAGCGGGGATGGGGTCGTACTTGAGCGCGGGGTCGTAGGCGACGGCGAGCTTGTCGCCGGCCTCGAGCCGCTGGCCGTGCTTGGTGGACATCTGGCCGTTCACCTGCACGCAGCGCGCGTCGATGAGGCCCTTGGCCTGGCGGTGGCTCACGCCCATGTGGCGGTGCAGCTCCGCCGCGAGGGCCGAGCCTGCGTGATGCGCCTCGACGGTCCAAGCCTGGTCCAGCTTCGCCATGACGAACTCCAGCCTTCCAGAAGAACACGGGACAGCATAGGCGCCAAATGAAAAGGAGGCGGGCCAGGGCCCGCCTCCTCGGTGGGGCGCCCGCCTTTACTGGGCGGGGTGCTTGGCGAAGTCGCCGGCTTTCACGATGGTCAGCCGGCTGGGGTCCAGGTGCTTCCGCAGCGCGGCGTTGACCTGGTCGGCGGTCAGGGCCTCGACCGCCTGCTCCAATCGGGCGTTGTAGGCGTAGGTGCGGCCCAGGGGCAGGTCCGCGGCCAGGGTGTCGGCGAGGCCGTTGTCCTGGGTGCGGTCCACGGCCTCGCCCTGCAGCCAGGCCTTCTTGGCGAAGGCCAGCTCGTCGGCGGTGAAGCCGTCCTTGATCGCGCGGGCGAGCTCCTCCTGGAAGGCGGTCTCCAGGCGCTTGATGTTCTGGGGCGCGTAGATGGCGTAGGCGGTCCAGGGCGCGACCTGGTCGTAGGCGTCCGCGCGGAAGAAGGAGCCCACGCCGTAGCTGATGCCCTCCTTCTGGCGGATGCGGTCCGCCAGGCGGTTCTTGAGGGCGCCGCCGCCAAGGATGTAGTTGGCCATGAGCAGGGCGGGGTAGTCCGCGTCCGTGTCCTTCATCCCGATGTCCTCGCTCGCCATGTAGAAGGCGTTCTGCTTGTCGGGCGTCTCGATGGCCTGCTCGGAGCCCTTGAGATCCTTCATGGCCTGGGGGATGCGGGTGTAGGGCCTGGCGGCGGTCCAGGAGCCGAAGAGCTGGGTGACGAGCGTCTTCGTGGCGTCCGCGTCGAAGTCGCCGACGGCGGCGAAGTCCGCGGCCTGGGCGCCGTAGAAGGCGGCGTGGAAGGCCTTCATCTGGTCCGCGGTGGCGGCCTTCAGCTCCGCGAGGTTCTCATCGGGCGTCGCGATGTGGCGGGGATGGCCGGCGGGGTAGGGGTCCAGGGTGCGGCGGAGGGCGTTGGCCGCGAGGAAGGTGGGCTCGCTCTCCTGCTGCTGGATGGCGGAGACCTCCTCGTCCACGAGCTTCCGGGCCTCGTCCGCGGGGAAGGCCGGGTGCTGGAGCAGGTCCGACACGAGCTTGAGGACGGCCGGGAGGTTCTCGCGCACCGTGAGGATGCTCACGCGCGCCTGCTCGGCGCTGCCGGAGACGGAGACATTGGCCTTGAGCTTGTCGAGCTGGTCCTTGATCTGCTGGCGGTCCAGGCCGGCGCCGCCGCGCAGGATCATGCCCGCGGCGAGGCCGGGCGCGGCGCCCAGGTTCAGGAGGCTCTGCGCGTCGCCGAAGCGGAGGATGAGCGAGGCGCTCACGGCCTCGCCCTTGGTCTTCTTGGAGAGCAGGGCCCCCTTGAGGCCGTTGGGGGCGGAGAAGCGGACGGTGCGCGCGTCGATGTTCGCCGGGGAGGCGTCGAAGGCTTCGCCCGCGGCCTCCAGCGCCCGGCCCTTGTAGCCCTGCACCATGGCGAGGATGTCGCCGTGCTGGGGCACCTCGGCGCGGTCGGGCTTCTCGGTGGGGATGTATTCGGCGAGCGTGCGGTTGGAGGCCTTCAGGTAGTGCTCGGCGAAGGCCTGGGCCTGGGCCAGCGTGAGCGCGGCCTCCCGGTCGCGGTTGAGGAAGAAGAGGCGCCAGTCGCCGGCGGCCATGGATTCGCTGAGGGCGACGGCGAGCTGGTCGGTCTTGGCCATGGTGAGGTCGTAGCCCTTCGCGAGCTCGGCCTTGGCCCGGTCCAGCTCGTCCTGGGTGAAGGGGTGGGCCTTCAGGTCCTCGAGCGTGGAGAGCAGGACGGCCTTCGCCTTCTCCGCGTCGCCATCCTTCGGGAGCACGGCGATGAGCTGGTAGAAGCTCGGATCGAGGTTGTTCACGTTGGCGCCGCCCACCTGGCTCGCGAGCTTGGACTCCACGAGGGCCTTGTAGAGGCGCCCGCCGGGGGCCGCCGTGAGCATGCGGTCCACGACGTCGAGGGACGCGGCGTCGGGGTCCGAGGTGGGCGTGACATGGTAGCCCGCCACCAGCACGGGCACGCCGCCGACGCGGCGGATCGCCACGCTGCGCTCGCCGTCCTGCGTGGGCTCCACGGTCCACTGCTTCTCGATGACGCGGGCCGGCTTCGGCAGGCGGCCGAAGAGGTCGTTGATCTGCGAAAGCGTCTTCGCCTCGTCGATCTTGCCGGCCACCATCAGCACCGCGTTATCGGGCTGGTAGTACTTGTGGTAGAAGGCCTGCAGGTGCGCGATGTTCACGTGCTCCACGTCGCTGCGGGCGCCGATGGAGGAGTGGCCGTAGTTGTGCCAGTCGTAGGCGACGGCCTCGTCGCGCTCCATGGCCACCCGGAGCGGGTTGTTCTCGCCCATCTCGAACTCGTTGCGGACGACGCTCATCTCGCCCTGCTGGGTCTTGTCGTTCCAGAGGTCCTTCTGCGCGATGTCGGCGTTCACCATGCGGTCGGCCTCGAGGCGCAAAGCGAGGCTGAGGTTCGCGTCGTTGGCCGGGAAGGTCGTGAAGTAGTTCGTGCGGTCGTACCAGGTGCTGCCGTTGAAGCTCGCCCCGAGGCTGTTGAGCACGGTGGACGGGTTGGGGTGCGCCTTGTCCGCGCCCGAGAAGTTCTTCGAGGGCTTGAACATCAAGTGCTCGAGCAGGTGGGCCATGCCCGTCTCGCCGTAGATCTCGTTTCGCGAGCCCACCAGGTAGGTGATGTTCACGGTCATGGAGGGCTGCGTCGCGTCGGGGAAGAGCAGGACGCGCAGGCCGTTGGCCAGGTGGTATTCGGTGATGCCTTCGACCGAAGTGACTTTGACGGGGGCCGACAGCTGGGCGGTCGCGGCCGGCGTCTTCGTCTTGGCGGGACCCTGGGCCCAGGAAGGCGCCGGGGCGAGGATGGCGGTGCCGAGCACCAGGGCAGTGAAGACGCGCACGAAAAGCCTCCGTTCAAGGAACTGGCCGAGTCCAGGCCATCTGAGAGGCTACGACGCCTCGGTTTGAGAGGCTTAAATTAATTGTTGTTAAGAACCGTTCAGCGCGTTCATCAGCATGGATTTCAGCTGATTTATCCATGCGGTTTGCAGATCTGCCAGGCGAAGGCCCCGGCCCTTGTCCGGCGCGGCCTGGAGCAGGCCCTGGGCGCTGGGGTGGGGCAGGACCGTCAGCTGGAACGGGGGGGGCGCTTCCAGTTTGTCCAGCACCCACGCGGCCCGGCGGCCAAGACCGAGGATCCTCAGGGTTCCGGGGCAGCGGCGCGCGGCCTCATGGAGCTCCGCGCCCAAGCGCGCGAGGTTGGCTGGGTCCCGCAGCTCCGCGTCCTTCGGCGCGCGGAAGCGCTCGCCGTCATCCGTGGGGCAGCGGGGGAACGCGTTGCCGAGCGCTGCGCCGCGCAGCTGGGGTTCGAGCCCCGCCGCCTTGAGCCGCGGGCCGTTCCAGATCCCCCAGGCGGCCTCCGGCACTTCGGCCATGCCGGCCGCGGCCAGGGCGCGGTAGACCAGCAGGCCGGCCCGGTCCCCCCAGAACGGGAGGCCGCTCTGATCCGCGCCCAGGGGCCCCGGCGCCTCGCCCATGAGGAAGACGCGGACCGGCCCTTGGCGCGGAAACCGCGCGGCGACCTTCGTGCCTAGGATGCGGCCCATGGAACTTCCTGCAAAAGACCAGTTTGCCAGCCCCTCTGGCGAAGGCGCCCCTGCGGCCTATCCTTACTGTCCACTGGAGTTCGCCATGCATTGGAATGGCGTGGAGCGGCGCAAGCACTGGAGGCCCATGTCCGTGGACCGCCGGGGCATGGTGCGCAGCCCCCTCGGCGGGCTCCGCGCGCCCGATGCGGCGCCACTGGCCTTCACGGAGGCGGACCATCCCGCCCGGCTCACGGCCTTGGATCTGGACAACCCCCACGGATTCCGCCAGCGCCTCGTCGCCTGGCTCATGAAGCAGCACTAGAGATCCGGCTGGCGAGAGAAGGCCGGAGGCCGCGCGAAATGGAAGCTCCAGCCTCCGGCCCCCGCCTTAAACTGCCGGGATGTCCGAGCGGCTGATCCTTCTCACGAACGACGACGGCCTCTGGGCGCCGGGCCTCGCGATGCTGGAGCAGGTGGCCTCGCGCTTCGGCCGCGTCGTCACCGTGGCGCCGGACCGCAACCGCTCCGCCATCAGCTCCGCGCTGTCGCTGCACGACATCCTGCGCCTGCACGAGCTGGGGCCGGACCGCTACGCCTGCGACGGCACGCCCGTGGACTGCGTGCTCGTGGGCTGCAAGCACATGCTCGGCCGCAGCCCCGACTGGGTGCTCTCCGGCGTGAACCACGGCTTCAATCTCGGCGAGGATGTCTTCTATTCCGGCACCGTGGCCGCCGCCTTCGAAGGCGCGTTGCAGGGCGCCAAGGCCGCCGCCTTCAGCCTCCACCCCAAGGGCGCGCTGGATCTCATCGAGCCCTGGATCGAGAAGTTCCTCTCATCGTGGGAGGAGATGCCCCTGCCGCCGAACCGCATCTGGAGCCTCAACTTCCCCAAGGGCGATCCCAAGGGCTTCCAGCTCTGCGCCCAGGACACGCGCCAGTACCTCGACCTCGTCGAGAAGCGCACGGATCCCCGGGGCACGCCCTACTACTGGATCGGCGGCGACGCGGGTCCGGTCTACGCGCGCACCCCCGGCAGCGACGGCCAGGCCGCGCTGGACGGCTGGGTGAGCGTGACGCCGCTCCACCTCGACCTCACGAGCCCCGATGTGCTGGCGCGGCGCGAAGAGTTCTCCAAGGTGTTCGGGGCCTGAGCATGCTCCGCGCGCGCTTCCGCGTCACGGGCCGCGTGCAGGGCGTGGGCTTCCGCTGGTGGGCGCGGGAGGAGGCCCGGGCTCTGGGCCTCGCGGGCTTCGTGCTCAATGAGCCGGACGGCGCCGTGAGCGGCCGGGCCGAGGGCGAGATCGCCGCGATGGAGGCCTTCCGGACGCGGCTGGCGGGAGGGCCGCCGCAGGGTTCCGTGGCGGCCCTGCAGTGGGAGGTGGACGCGGAGGCCGGGAGCGGGGCACAATCTCTGCCCTTTCCCTTCGTGATCCAACGGTAGCCCACATGAACCTCGATGCCTTCGTCCGCACG
>DATJFC010000042.1:0-4894 GCA_035495995.1 Holophagaceae bacterium | reverse complement strand
CGAGCCCGTTCCGCCCCGCCACCACTTCCACCAGATAGTCGTGGCCTTCCCAGGCGCCGTCAGGACGGCGGAACACCACCGACAAGGGCCGCTCCACAGCGGCTTCGAAGAAGAAGGCGTCGGAGTGCATGGCTATGGTCTCGCCGCGGGTTTGAATTGCATCGCCCATTGGTCCCAGTCGGCGCGAGCCGCGGCGCCTTTGGTTCCGTCGATATCCGCCCATACGAAGTCCTTGCCCATGCTGAGGATCTTCGCTTCGTTGAATTGCTTCGGGGACAGATACCAGTTCATGTCTTCGCTGGGATCTTCTTCGGCAACCCCGGAAATCTGCATGCCCACACCCTGATCCGGGTCGTGCTGGAGGGAAAGCCCCGTGTCCGTATCTGGCTGGTTGCAGGTGAAGGCCATCAGCGCAGGGTGGATGGAATAGTCCCAAGCCTTCCTGATGTCATCGAGGTTCCTGGCATAGGTGAGGCTCGTTTGAGGAGACCAGTCCAAGGTGTTGCCTCCGCCCCAGGTGTCCTTTGGTAAGGCTGGAACGAGCGAGGGATGGCCGAAGGCGTCTTTGACGAGCATCAGGCGCCAAGGCGATTCATCCCTCAACCCGGCGACTCTCATTAGGATCAGCGCGTCCCAGCGCTGTCGCTCGGGAATGCGGATCCAGAGCACATTCACATTTCCCCAGATGAGTCGGATGGCGGGGTGCAGATCCTTGAATGGGTTGGTTCTGTTCGCGGGATCCGGATCGTCTTCAAAGGGCCACGCGGCTTCGGGCCAGCCTTCGAGCCCCTGAGCTCGCGCGAGTTCATTTACCTTCTTGTACATCGCGGGCAGGCCGAGAGAGACGGCTGCCATCTCTCTCGGCAGCACCGCCTGGGCCTGGGCTTCGGATAGCGCTTCAAGCGGTTGCGGCTCATGGGGACTGGATATCACCGCTTCAGCCGCAGTGGCAGCTGGCGCCAGGGCGATCACGGCGGACGGGTCATGGTGGGCCTGCTTCCGCTTGCAGGCGATGCCAGACACCGCCAGGGCCGCGGCGAGAATGGCCAGGATGCGGGTCGGAACGGACATATCCCCAGTCTGCCAGCGCCGGGCTACACTGGGGGGTCTGCTTGGAGATGGTATGCGGGACTTCTCGACCCAGAGCGCGCGGCCCGGCGTGGAGCGGGAGGAGCTCGATTTCGATGTGCTCTTCGTGGGCGCGGGCCCCTCGAACCTGGCGGGCCTCTGGCGCCTGCTGGACCACATCGAGGCCCACAACAAGCGCCCCGGCGCGAAGAAGCTCGAGGGCCTCACCATCGGCCTCATCGAGAAGGGCGATGAGATCGGCGATCACGCCTTCTCCGGCGCCGTGCTGGACCCCATCTTCCTCAAGGATCTGTGCCCCGACTTCATGGCCCAGGGCTTCCCCAGCGAGGGCGAAGTCACCAAGGAGGAGGTCTGGGCCTTCTCGGATCGCGGCGGCTTCCAGTTCCCCGTGCCGCCGCCCTTCCTGCAGAACCACGGCAACCACATCATCAGCCTGTCCAAAATGGTCCGCTGGATGGCGGGGCAGATCGAGGCCCGCAGCGTGGATGGCGTGGATGTCATGCTCCTTCCAGGCTTCGCGGGCATCAAGGTGTTGTGGGAAGACCAGCCCGATGGCACGAAGAAGGTCGCGGGCGTGCAGACCGCCGATAAAGGCGTGAACGCCGACGGCACCAAGCGCTCCAACTTCGAGCCCGGCAACCTGCTGAAAGCGAAAGTGACCGTCTTCGGCGAGGGCCCCCGCGGCCATCTGGCCCGCGAACTGGAGGCCGAGCTGAACCTCCAGGCCACGGCCCTGAATCCCCAGGTCTACGAGATGGGCGTGAAGGAAGTGTGGGAAGTGCCCGAGGGCAACATCGAGCCCGGCATGGTCATCCACACCACCGGCTGGCCCCAGGCCGAAGGCGAGAGCGGCGGCTCCTGGGTGTATTCCATGGGCGGCAAGCAGGTCTCCATCGGCTATGTGGTGAGCCTCGACACGAAGGATCCCTTCGTGGACGCGCACCTCATGCTCCAGAAGTTCAAGCAGCACCCGCGCATCGCGCCGATCCTCAAGGGCGGCAAGATGCTCCAGTACGGCGGCAAGGCCATCGCCATCGGCGGCTGGCACTCCATGCCCAAGCTCGCCTTCGCCGGCGGCATGCTCGTGGGCGATTCGGCGCAGATGGTGAACGCCGCGCGGCTCAAGGGCATCCACCTCGGGATGAAGGGCGGCATGGTCGCCGCCGAAGTGATCCTCAAGGCCCTCGTCGAGGACGACTTCTCCGACGCGAGCCTCATGCGCTACAGCAAGCTCTACATGGATTCGCTGGCGGGCAAGGAGCTCTACCGCTCCCGCAACTTCCATGGCGCCGTGGAGCACGGCCTCACCATCCCCGCGATGATGAAGATCGGCCTCTCCATGACGGACAACGACGGCTGGATGCCCGGCGAGCCCTTCGCGGCCCACGACGACGCCGCCATGACCCAGACCACCGAGGAGTTCTACGGCAAGGCCGGCATGAAGCGCGAGGATCTGGACTGGGGCGTCGCCTTCGGCAAGGGCTCCGCCATCACGAAACTGGACGATGTTTTCGCCAGCGGCACGCTCCACGACGAGATGCAGCCCGGCCACCTGAAGATCGTGAAGGGCGACGATGTCTGCGTCACCTGCTACGAGGAGAAGGGCGCGCCCTGCACCATCTTCTGCCCGGCCCAGGTCTACGAGATGCACCCCGATGACCAGGGCGCGGTGAGCAAGGTCGAGATCGCCTTCTCGAACTGCGTCCACTGCAAGACCTGCGACATCAAGTGCCCCGAGGAGAACGTCATCTGGACCCCGCCCGAAGGCGGCGGCGGCCCGAAGTGGACCATCCTCTGACCGGGATCCGCGGCTAGTGAGAGGGGCGCCTAGGCGCCCCTCTCTTTTTTGGGCACGGCCCAATCTGGATCTGCTCCCCCGGTGTAGTAGGGGGTGGAGGCGCTCATGGCCTCCCTCACATCCCGGGGAGTGCGCATGTCCGCCATGGATCGCAAAGATTTCCTCCGCCTCATGGGCATCGGCGGCGTCGTGTTCGCCTCGGGTCTCGACGGGTTCGCCGCGCCCGCCAAAGCCGCGAGCCTCGTCCTCGCCTCCAAGGACTTCCATTTCGTCCAGCTCACGGACACCCATTGGGGTTACAGCGGCGCCGCCAATCCGGACGCGGCGGGCACCCTGCCCAAGGCCATCGAGGCCGTGAACGCGCTGAAGAACCAGCCCGACTTCATCGTCTTCACCGGCGACCTCACCCACACGACGGAGGACGGCGCGGAGCGCCGCGCGCGCATGGGCCGGTTCAAGGAGCTGGTGTCCCAGCTGAAAGTGAAGCGGCTCTACTTCCTGCCCGGCGAGCATGACGCGGGCCCGGACCAGGGCGAGGCCTTCCGCGAGTTCTTCGGCCCCACGCACTACACCTTCGATCACGGCGGGTTCCATTTCATCGCCCTCGACAACGTCTCCCAGCCGGGCTCCAAGCTGGGCGAGGCCCAGCTGAAGTGGCTGGCGGAGGATCTCGCGCGCCTCGACAAGTCGAAACCGCTCGTCGTCTTCGCCCACCGGCCGCTCTTCGACCTCTACCCGGATTGGGACTGGGCGACGCTGGATGGCGGCGACGCGCTGGCGCTGCTGCAGCCCTTCGAGCATGTGACCGTCTTCTACGGCCACATCCATCAGGAGCACCACTTCATGACGGGCCAGATCGCCCATCACGCCGCCACCTCCCTCATCTTCCCCTTGCCCGCGCCGGGGTCCCAGCCCAAGCGCGCGCCGTTGCCCTGGAATCCGGCGGCTCCCTATCGCGGCCTGGGTTTCCGCGAGGTGGACGCCGAGGCCAGGGCCCAGTCCTTCTTCCACGCGGGGAAGACCTCGCTGGAACTGGACGAGATTCCGTTGCGCAAAGGGTGAGGTGGGCCATGAGCGATCCGAAACCCGAAGAGACGCTTCACTCCGGCCGGCGGGGCTTCTGCAAGCTCGCCGGGTCCACGCTGGCCCTGTTCACGCTTTCGCGCGTGACGGCCTCCGCGGCGCACGCGCCGATGGAAGACGGCGGCCCGAAGGCGGTTCCCGAGACCAAGACGGACCTCGCGCCCGGCCAGGTGAAGGACTACCGCAAGCTCGGCAACTTCTTCCTGCTGGCGGACGCGAAGGGGGTCTACGCGGTGTCGTCCATCTGCACCCATGCGGGATGCAGCGTGCGGTCCGCCGGGACGGGCTTCGAGTGCCCCTGCCACGGCAGCGCCTTCGATCTGCTCGGCGCGGTGACGCAGGGGCCCGCGAAGCTGCCCCTCAAGCACTTCGAGGTCCGCGAGTCGGCGCCGGGCGGGCCGCTGGTGGTGGATGTGGCGAAAACGGTAGGCCCCGATGCCCGTCTTTGATTGGCTCGCCCGCGAGCACCCGGCCTTCGTGCACCTGCCCATCGCCGCGAGCCTGCTCCTGCCCGTCCCGCTCGCGCTATCGCTGAAGAGCCCGCGGTGGGCCCCGGCCGCGCGCCTGCTGGCCTGGGCCGGATTCGCGGGAGGGCTCGCGGCGGTCCTCAGCGGGCTGCTCTGGGCGCGGAGCCTGGACCTCATCGCGCCCGGCGCCTTCATGCCCGCCCGCTCCGGCCTCATCGCCACGCACGAAGGGCTCGCCCTGTGCGGGCTGGGCGCGGGGCTCGCCGCGCTGGTCCTGGTGGAGCGCGAGAAGCTCAGGCCCGCGCTGGCCGTGGCGCTGATGTGGGCCGCCCTATGGGGGGCGGCCGGCCACTGGGGCGGGAAGATGGTCTTCCCGGAGCCCGACGCGGTCTCTCAAACCAGCCTTCCTCCGGAGTCTCCATGGGCAACCTAGGTCTCACTGAAATCCTCCTGATCG
>DATJFC010000041.1:0-7403 GCA_035495995.1 Holophagaceae bacterium | reverse complement strand
CATGGCCGCCTGGTGGCGGAGGTGTACCGGCGCGGCAAGGACAAGACCGTCTACAGCTTCTTCGCGCACACCACGGACTTTGGTCCCACGACGCTGCACGACACGCGCTCCGTGGGCAAGAGCGTCGTGAGCCTCCTCCTGGGCATCGCCCGAGGGCAGGGCAAGCTGAGGGACCTCGCGACGCCGGCGGTCGATTTCTATCCGGAGTACGCCGACCTCGCGACCTCTCAGCGGAAGGCCATCACCCTGGAGTACCTGCTGACGATGAGCAGCGGGTTCCAGTGGAGCGAGGGCGGCCCCGGCCACGACGACGAGCACAGCCTCTACTGGAAGTGGTCGCCCTCTTACTTCGTGCTGAGCCGGCCCATCGCCGCCGCGCCCGGCAAGGTCTTCACCTACAACAGCGGCGGCAATGCCGTGCTCGCGGACATCCTCGCGCGCGCCACCCAGACGCCCCTGAAGGAGTTCGCGCGCAAGAACCTCTTCGAGCCTCTGGGCATCACGGATTGGGAGTGGACCTCGGACCTGCACGGCCGCCCCATGTCCTTCACCGGGCTCCGCATGCGGCCCCGCGACATGGCCAAGATCGGCCGCCTGGTACTCGACCACGGCCAGTGGAAGGGACGGCAGATCGTCCCCGCGGACTGGATCGCGGCCTCGCTGCAGCCGCGGATCAGCACAGGCTTCGATGGGCTCCGGTACGGCTACCAGTGGTGGACGGGCACCGCCGTGTGGCAGGGCCGGACGCTGCCTTGGGACGCGGCCTTCGGCAACGGCAGCCAGCGGATCTTCGTGGTGCCGGACTTGGACCTGTGCGTCGTGGTCACGGCGGGCGCCTATGGCGATGTGCAGGTCGTGCGCCGGGTCAACACGTTCATCCAGGATGTCGTCTCGACAGTCCAGAAGTAGGGCTCAGCCCAGCCGCACGATCCGTCCGCAGCGCGCGGCGAGATCCGGGTTGTGGGTGACGAGCAGGGTCGTCGGCTTGAGTTCCGCATGCAGGCGTAGCAGGAAGCCGAAGACCTCCTCCGCCGTCTGGGGGTCCAGGTTGCCCGTGGGCTCGTCCAGCAGCCACAGCGCGGGCCTGCGCACGAGCGCCCGCGCGAGGCCGCCCCGCGCGGCCTGGCCGCCGCTGAGCTGGTTCGGGAAGCGTCCCGCGAACTCCGCAAGGCCGACCACTTCGAGCAGCTCGCGGATCCAGGCGCGTTGTTCCGCGTCTGGCCCGCCATCCAGCATGAGGGGCAGCGAGAGGTTCTCTTCCAGCGTGAATTCCGGCAGCAGGTGCGGCTGCTGGAAGGCGAGGCCGATCCGCGCGCGGCGGTGCAGGGCCATGGCCGTGCGGTCCGTGGGATCGAGCGCCGCGCCGCCGACTCGGATCTCGCCGCCCTCCCAATGGTCCAGGCCCGCGATGCAGTTGAGCAGGGTTGTCTTGCCTACGCCGCTCGCGCCCATGACGGCGCAGAGCTCGCCGGCCTCGACCTCCAGGGAGAAGCCGTTGAAGACGGGGTGTTCCGAGCCCGCGTAGGTCTTGTGCAGATCGCGGATGGAGAGGGGCAGGCTCATGGGCGCTCCGCGCGGCGTCGGGCATCAGGCTTCAGGCGTCGGGTCGCCCGACCATGAGAACGAGATGGGGTCGGCGGCCCGAAGCCTGACGCCCGACGCCTGAAGCCTGATCTCATTTCGCGCGCTCCACGAGCTTCCAGTAGAGGTGGTGCGTGGCGAGCGCGTCGCCCAGGGCCGTGTGGCGCAGCTCCGGCGCGGGCGCGATGCCGAAGAAGTCGAAGAGGGCGCCGCTGCTGAGGCGCAGGCTGGAAGGCAGGCGCCCCCCGTCCCGCAGCACCGCGGCGGCCGCGTGGGTGTCCACGGTGCGGTGGTTGAAGCGCGGTTCTAATTCTCGTCCTTGCGATTTCAGGAAGGTGCCGAGGAAGCCCTGGTCGAAGGCGATGTTGTGCCCGACGAGCGTGATGGGCGCGCTGCCGAAGTGCTTGGCGCAGAAAGCGTCGAAGACCCGCAGCGCCTCGGTAGGCTCCAGCGCGGCCGCGTGGTGCTTCACGAGGTCGATGCGGTTCACCTTCATCCCGCCCGCGCTCACGCGGTAGGGCTCGTGGCGCACGAGGATCTCCAGCGAATCGAGGATCTGCCCGTCCTCGCTGGCCACGAGCCCCATGGAGAGCAGGTCGTGGGCCAGCGGATCGAGGCCGCCGGTTTCGGTGTCGAAGACGAGGTAACGGGTCATGGGCGCTCCGCGCGGCGTCCGGCTTCAGGCGTCAGGCGTCGGGTCGCCCGATCAAAAGGAGTCGGTCGTGCCGGTGGCCTGAAGCCCGAAGCCCGAAGCCCGAAGCCTGATTTCATTCCGACCTCAAGGCGTCCACCGGGTCCAGGTTCGCCGCGCGCCGGGCGGGGCGCCGGGCGGAGAACCAGGCCACAAGCATGGGGAAGAGGGCCGCGATGAGCAGGTCGGGCCAGTGGAGGCGGAAGGGGATGTAGGTGATGAAGTCGTAGACGGCGGCCGGGAGGTGGATCCACTTGAAATGGTCCGCCAGCAGGCAGAGCGGCACGGAGAGCGCGAGGCCGAGGCCCGTTCCGACGGCGCCGATCCAGAGGCCCTGGCGCACGAAGATGCGGGCCACCTGGTCCGGCGTGGCGCCGAAGGCGAGCATGACGCCGAGGTCGCGGCGCTTCTCCGTCACGAGCAGCACGAGGCTCGCGACGATGTTGAAGGCCGCCACGAGCACGATGAGGGCGAGGATGGCCGTGAAGATCCACTTCTCCACCGCGAGCGCCGCGAAGAGGGGCTTGTTGGTCTCCCGCAGATCCGTGGCCACGAAGCCCGGGCCGAGGCGGTCCAGCACGGCCCGCTTCACGGGGCCGATGGCCTCGATGCCGCGCGTGCGCACCTCGATCATCTCCGCCTGGTCCGTCCGCGCGAGCCGCTCGGCGTCCGCGATGTGGATGAAGGCCCAGCCCCGGTCGAAGTCGGAGATGTGGCTCTGGAAGAAGCCCGCAACGCGATAGGCCGCGAGCTTGGGCTGGGCGCCGCCGAGGCCGAGATCCAGCCGCAGGTAGGCCACCGTGATCGTGTCGCCCGCGCGGATGTCCAGCTTCTCGGCGAGCTCCTGGCCGACGAGGATCTCCCCCTCCTTCAGCCGCTCCACGGGCGAAGTCGCGCTGTCGAAGATGCTGGAGGTGCCGTGGGCGGAAGCGGGGTCCACGGCCTTGATGAGCACGGGCTCGGGCGGCGAGCCGCTGGCGGGGCTGCGGAGCAGCCCCTTGTCGATGCGGATGGGCGAGGCCGCGACGACGCCGGGCGTGGCGCGGATGTCCGCGAGCGTCTTCGGCGTGTCGGGGATGTCCCCCGCCAGGCCGGCCACCGTGAAGTGGGCGGTGGCGCTGAAGAGGTTCTTCTGGATCTCCTCGCGGAAGCCGTTCATGAGCGCCATCGTGACGACCATGGCGAAGACGCCCAGGGCGATGCCGCCGGTGGCGAAGCGCACCATCACGCGGACGAAGGCGCCCTTGCGCTGGGCGCGCAGGTAGCGTCTGGCCACGAAGGCGTCGAAAGTGCCCATCCGACAAGGGTAACGGAAGGATCTGGCGCCAGGCCGCGCCTCACCTAAAATGGAACCCGGAGCCTTCCCCCGCATGACGCTGCCGAATGTCCGATAGCCCCCGCCGCTGTTGTCTCATCGCCCACCAGGGCCCGTCGGACCGGGAAGAGCCCATCGAGGAGCATCTGGCCGAGCTGGCGGAGCTGGCCCGCTCCTGCGGTTTCGAGATCGCCTCCCGGCACCGGCTCAAGCGCGCCACCATCGCCCCCCGCACTTTCTACGGCTCCGGCCAGCTGGAAGCGGTGTCGGACGAGGCCGCGCGGCGCGGCGCCACCGTCCTCATCTGCGACGACGAGTTGAGCGGCAGCCAGGTGAACGCCATCGAGAAGCTCACGAAGATGGCTTGCCTGGACCGCACGGGGCTCATCCTCAGCATCTTCGAGCAGCGGGCCCAGACCCGCGAGGCGCGCGCCCAGGTTGAGTTGGCCCGTTGCGAGTACGAGCTGCCCCGGCTCAAGGGCCAGTGGACCCACCTGGAGCGCCAAGGCGGCGGCGTGGGCCTCCGCGGCGGCCCGGGCGAGACGCAGATCGAGGTGGACCGCCGCATGATCCGCACGCGCATCAGCCAGCTCAAGAAGGAGCTGGCCCATCTGGAGCGCGTGCGCGAGACCCAGCGGCGGGGAAGGCCCGGCCACATCCCGCGCGTGGCGCTGGTGGGCTACACCAACGCGGGCAAGACCTCGCTGCTCAAGGCCCTCACGGGCGCGGGAGAACCGCAGGACCTCCTCTTCGCGACGCTGGACACGACGACCCGCAAGGCCTGGCTCGGCCACGACCTCGACCCCGAGACGGGCGAGGCCACTGGCGAGGTGAAGCACTGCCTCGTGGCGGACACGGTCGGCTTCATCCGCAAGCTGCCCCACCAGCTCGTCGCCGCCTTCCGCTCCACTCTGGGCGAGGTGCGCACCGCGGACGCGCTCCTCATCGTGGCGGACGCGGCGGATCCCGACCTGGACGACCGCCTGCGCGTGGTGGCCACCACGCTGCGCGACATCGGCTGCCTGGACGACCACCATCTGCAGCCGCGCCTGCTCGTCCTGAACCAGGTGGACCGCCTCCACCGTCCGCAGAAGCTGGACCTCAAGCGCAAGTTCCCCCACGCCGCCCAGACCGTGGCGATCTCGAGCAAGGGCCTCGGCGAGGTCCGCGCCTGGATCCGCGAACTCATTCCCGGCCCCGTGAAGGCGCGGGACTTGGAGTGGTGGGAGCTGCCGGAAGCCGTCCTCGAACCGGCGGCCGGAGGCCGGTAGCGGACCGCCTACTTCAGGACCTGCACCTGCAGGCCCACCATCGTCTGGCCGGGCTGCATGGCGGGAATGACGATGCGCACGGGCGCTTCGAGACCTTGGCTCTGGAGCACGAGGTCGAAGGGGTCGCCGGTGGCGAAGCGGCTCGTGGGCACGCTCCATCGCGCCACGGGAGCGTTGTTCTCGAGCGTCACGGCGATCGTGAGGCCCTCCTTCGAAGTCACGGTCCAGGTCCTCGCCGATCCGGGTTCCGCGAGGTGCAGCTCCATCGTCCATGTGCCGTGGACCCCGTGCGCGAGGGCGTAGAGGCCGGGCAGGCGCAGCGCGGGCCTGGGCGGCTCCTTCGGGCCTCCGGGGAAGCCCACGGGCAGATGGCGGTCCTCCGTGGGAATCCCGGGCAGGGGAGCGGCTTTACCGGAAGAGACCGGTCCGGGCGCGGAGGCTGGCTCCTGGCAGGCGAGCAGGGCCAGGAGCGGCAGCGCCGCGAGCAGGGCCCGTCTCATGGCTCGGCTTCCCGCTCGACGGGCAGCCGGCTCAGCGTCATCGCGAGCCCCGCGGCCAGCGCCAGGCGGATGAAGAAGAACTGGCGGCTCACGCTGTGGGCCTTGTCGTAGGCGACGCGGCTCGCGTCATCGGGCGGCAGGCTCTCCAGGGGCACCGTGAGGGAGGCGCGGATCTCCTGCAGGCGCGGCGTCGCGATGAAGGAGCTGGCGAGGCAGACCACGAGCGCGGCCAGGCAGGCCGCGGCCCAGAGGCGGATGGGTCCGATGGGCGCCGCGTCGTCCAGGCCCGCGAGCCAGCGTCCCGCGTAGACCAGCAGCAGCGCCGCGCCGAAGACCGCCCAGGCGACGAGGTCCAGGTTGGCCACGGCGTTGCCCGCCACCTGGCCCGCGAGATCGCGGCTTGGCACGATGCGGAAGAGCCCCGGCGCCGTGAGGAGCCCGAACCCGAGCCCCGCGCCCACCCAGGCCCACAGCAGCGCGGCGGCGACGGCGTCCAGGCGGCGGATCAGCTTCGGCTTCATGGCTCAAGTTTAAGGCGAACCCCGCGGAGATCGGCTACTTCTTGATCCCCAGCAGCAATCCGTCGGGCGTGGGGATGCAGACAGTGTCGAAGGCCTCCCTCGCCTGCTGGTGGAAGCGGCGCATGGCCGCGGCCTCCTGCTCCCGCTCATCCAGGAGGTTGCCGAAGTAATAGGCGTTGTCCCCCAGCAGCAGGCCCCCGGGCCGCAGGACCTCCGCGGCCCAGGCGCCGTAGAGGTCGTAGCTGCCTTTGTCCGCGTCGATGAAGACGGCGTCGAACGGGCCGCGCTTCGCGAGCCCGGGGAGCGCGTCCATGGCCGGCCCCACGACCACGGTCACCTTCTTGCTGAGGCCCGCGGCATCCAGATTCGCCCTGGCGACATCCGCGTGCTTCGGCTGGAATTCCAGGGACCAGAGATGTCCATCCGCCGGGAGCGCCTGGGCCATGCGGATCGCCGAGTAGCCCGCGAGGGTGCCGAACTCCACGACCTTCTTCGCGCCGGCCATGCGCAGGAGCAGGGTGAGGAGCTTCCCCTCGCTGATGCCCACCTGGATGGCGGGCATGCCGTGGCGGCCGGGGGCCAGGAAGGCCCGCTCCAGGCCCGCGTCGTGGCCTGCGTGCAGCTCGTCCAGCCAGTGGATGATCTCTGGCGTGGCGTAGCGCGTGCCGGTCCGGGAATCCGCGTCAGCCATCGTTCACCACTCGTTGTAAGGGACGCCGTTCTCGCCCATGTCCGTGGAACCGCTGCGCACATTGTAGACGCCGGTCTCGGCGTCCGGATTGTCGGGGTCCGGCGCCTCGAATTCGAGGTTCCAGGTGTCCCGCGAATTGGTCATGGGATCCACGGGGATCTCCCGCAGGTAGCCCAGGTCCTTCAGGGGCTGGAGGCTGCTGGGCAGCTTGCCTCGGTCCGCCCGGTACTGCTCCAGCGAATGCCGGAACTGGAAGAGGTCCTCCTTGAGCACCGCCTCCCGCGCCAGGGTCGTCTTGTGCCGGTAGCCCGCGAGCCCGATGGTGGCCAGGATGGCGATGATGGTCATCACCACGAGCAGCTCCATCAGCGTGAAGCCCTGCTGTTTCCTGGAATCCTTCGGCATCGCTCCACCTTAGCATTCCCGTGGAGCGATGCCCTAGAAGGTGCCCGCGGAGGAGCTCAGTTCGCGACGGAGAAGGGGACGGCGGCGGAGGTGGTCACGTGGCCGGCGGCGTCGTAGGCCTTCGCCGTCAGGCTGTGGCTTCCGTTGGCGAGCGTGGTGGAATTGAAATAGGAGCCGTAGGGCGCGCTGGCGTCCGCAGCCTTGAGGACGCCATCGACATAGAAAGCCACCTTGGTGACGCCCACGGCGTCGCTGGCCGTGGCGGTGAAGTGGAGGGTGCCGCTCGTCCCGCTCTCCGCCGCGCCGACGGTGGGCGCGGTGTTGTCCACGATGAAAGGCACGCCGGCGGACACCGTGGTGGCGCCGAGGGTGTTGTAGGCCTTGGCCGTGAGGGTATGGCTGCCGTCGGCGAGCTTCGCGGAGTTGAA
>DATJFC010000040.1:0-7306 GCA_035495995.1 Holophagaceae bacterium | reverse complement strand
ATGCCGCCTGCGCCAGCCACCAGCCACATGCCCTGCTCGCCGGTGAATCGCAGTTGGGCCTTCAGCACGGGCGCCGCGACGCGGGCCCGGGTCGCGTCGAGCCTCAAGAGGCCCCCGACGGTCTTCGCCGCCAGGTGCGCGAGGTCACCGGCGTACTCCAGGAAGTGGCGCACCGCCGCGCCGAGGGCTTCGATCCAGGCCATGAGGTCGCTGAAAGCCTATCAGTGCCGGAGCGCCGGACTTAGAGCTTCACGCGCCGGGGATTCCCGGCGGTGTCCAGCACCACCACGCTCCCGTAGCTCGGATGCGAGTCCCAGGCCGCGCCGGCGGAGACGAGGCCGGAGTCCATGAGCAGGCGGAGCACGCGGCGGTCGTGGGCGCCGTCGCTGACGAGGATGGCGAGCAGCGCTTTCCGCGCCGCGCCCGGACCCTCGAAGGCGCCGTAGGCGATGGCTTCCGCGCAGGGTGTGCCCAAGGCTCCGTGGCGCGACAGGCGCGCCTCGAGGTCCAGCGCGCCATCCGAATGGCCAGCGCTCCCGCTGCCGGATTCGCTGGCGGCCAATTCCGCCGCCGAGTCGGCGAGACCATCGGACCAGCGCAGGGCCGGCCGCGGATCCTGGACTTCCAGGGCGGTGATGGCCTCCCTCACCGCCGCAGCCCCTTCGAGGGTGCGCATCGGACGGTCGCCGGGCAGATCCAGCTCCTGCCCCTTGAAGCAGGGAAGCCAGGCCTTCAATTCCTGCGCGCAGGCCGCCGGGTTCTGGCGGGCTTTATTCAGCTCCTCCACCAGCGCATGGGAGAGGTCTATGCGCTGGGGCTGGTCGGGCCGCGGTGCGGAGCCGCCGGCGAACCCGCTGCAGAAATCCACGGCGGCCATGTGCGCGTAGATGGGGTGCGGCCCCCAGGCCGCGCCCGCGAGGGTGAAACTCCCATCGAAGATCAGGGCGCGGTGGCCGCGGTCGGGGACGCCGTCGTCCACGATGAGCGCCAGCGCCGCGCGGCGCGGGATGCCCGGATCGCCGAAGGTGCCATAGGTGACCACCTCGCCCACGCTGCCGGAAACCTCGCCATAGCGTTCGACGCGGTCCATCGGACGGCTGCCGTCGCTGCCCACATGGCCGAGGCCCCCGTGGACGGACTGGTCCTTCGCGAGATCCTCGGCGGACCGGGCGAGCCGTTCCGACCAGGCGAGCGGAGCCAAGGGCCTCTGCCGGTCGAGAAAGGCGATGGCCTCCTTCACGGCCTGGACGCCCTCCTCCGTCCGCAGCCGGGTCTCGCCGGGGAAGGCCAGGTACCGCCCTCCCTCGAAGCGCGGAAGCCAGGTCCGCAGCTCCTGGGCCGCGGCCTTCGGATCCTGGCGCGCCCAGTTGATCTGCGCCACCACCTCGCGGGCGAGGGCCTTGGAATCCGCCTGCGCCGGAAGCAGGCCGTGGAAAGCGAGGAAGGTCGCAAAGAAAATGGGGCGCATCGCGCCCCATCCTCGCACAGTCGGCGCCTCAGACGGCGATCGCCTCGTCCTTCATCTCCTCGATCTCGGCGAAGAGCGGGTGGGTCAAGTAGCGCTCGCCCGTGTCCGGCAGCACCGCGACGACCGTCTTGCCTTCGCCCAGTTCCTTCGCCACGCGGAGGGCCGCCACCAGGGCCGCGCCGCCGCTGATGCCCGCGAGAATGCCTTCCTCGCGGGCCAGGCGGCGGGAGAGGGTCGCGGCGTCCTCGAAGGCCACGGGCTCCACGCGCGAGAATGCCGCCCGATCAAGCACGCCCGGGACGAAGTTCGGCCCGATGCCTTGGATCTTGTTGGGGCCGGTCTCTCCCTTGCTGAGCAGCGGCGAACTCTCGGGCTCCACGGCGACGACGAGCACGGAAGGCTTGCGTTCCTTGAGCGCCTGGCCGACGCCCGTCACGGTGCCGCCCGTGCCGACGCCCGCGACGAAAGCGTCCAGCTCCGGCACCTGGGCGAGGATCTCCTCCGCGGTGGTGCGGCGGTGGATGGCCGGGTTCGCGGGGTTGTCGAACTGCCGCACCTGGCAATAGCGGCCGGGATTCGCCGCGGCGATCGCCTCCGCCTTCTCCACGGCGGCCTTCATGCCGCCCGCGCCGGGCGTGAGGACGAGATGGGCGCCGTAGGCTTTGAGCAGGGCGCGGCGTTCGGCGGTCATGGTGTCAGGCATGACGAGGGTGATCGCGTAGCCCTTCGCCGCCGCCACGAACGCGAGGCCGATGCCCGTGTTGCCGCTCGTCGCCTCCAGCAGGCGCGTGCCCGGCCGCAGCAGACCCTTGGCCTCGGCGTCCTCGATCATGGCGAGGGCGATGCGGTCCTTCACGCTGCCGCCGGGATTCTCGCTCTCCAGCTTCACCAGGACGGCGGCGGAGGCCGCTGGCACCAGGCGGTGGAGACGCACGACGGGCGTGCAGCCGATGAGTTCGTAGGCGAACTCGACGCGGTTGGGGCGATGGGTCATGAGGTCTCCTTTAAAGTTGACTGTTTTACTCAACAATATGTTGACCAATTCTGTCAACAATCAATCCGATATTCTGGAATTCATGGCCTTGCAGCGCTGGACCTTCACTGTGGACGCCTCCGATGGGGGGCTCCGGCTCGATCAACTGATCGCGGCCCGCACCGGCCTTTCTCGCCGCCAGGCGCGGGAGGTGCTCAAGATCGGCGGCGTCCAGGTCGCCCGGAAGCGGGTGCGCGTGGCGGGCAAGCTCATCACGCCGGGCACGGAAGTCCGCGTGGCCCATGACCCCGACCTGCCGGAGCCGCCGGACATCGAAGTGCCCATCGTCTTCGAGGACGCCTTCCTGCTGGCGGTGGACAAGCCCGCGGGCATCCCCACCCAGGGCACCTGGGCCACGGATCAGCACGACCTGCAGGCCCTGCTCCGGAAACAGCGGCCGGACCTCAAGCTGTTCCTCCACCACCGGCTGGACATGGGCACCTCCGGCCTCCTCGTCTTCGCCAAGGACGCGGCCGCGAACCCTTCCCTCACGAAACAGTTCACCGAGGGCGGCGTCCGCAAAAGCTACCTCGCGCGGCTTTCGCAGCCTCTCGCGCCCTGCGCCGTGGCGCTTCCGGTGGGGCGCCTGAGGCACGCCGATCCAGGCCGCTTCGGATGCGAGGGGGACCTCATCGACCCCCGATCGGCGCAGACGGATTTCGAGGCGGTGCCTCCGGAACTCCTTCCCGCGCTCGAAGGCGAGCATTGGATCCTCGCCCGGCCCCGCACGGGCCGGACGCACCAGATCCGCGTGCACCTGGCGAGCCTGGGCAGGCCGATCCTCGGTGACGGGCTTTACGGCGGCGCGGCCTCGGACCGGCTCTGGCTCCACGCCTGGCGCCTCACTCTCACCCATCCGGTCACCGGCGCGCCGTTGGAGCTCGAAGCGCCCCCCGATCGCTTCCGGAGGTCCCCATGAAAGCGACCCGCCAACTGGGGACCTGGGGCACGGCCCTGGCCCTCGCGCCATTGATCTGGCTCGGCGCGGACTTCCTCGCCTGGGGCATGGCGCAATCGGGCTACCAGCGCATCGCGCCCGCCGTGCGCGCCTATCGCGTGCCCGCGGGCCCGGTCCCGCAGGAGGGCGCGCCTGTCACCGACCCCTCGACGCTCGCGGAACTCCGGAAGTACGCCGCCGTGTGGGAGCTGGAGCCCGGCGCCTGCGAGCGCTTCCCCGACCGCGACGCCTGGCCCTGGCGCTGGAATCCGCTCTCATCTTCCGGGGATCTGCTGCGGCTTCGGCAGAAGCAGGCCTTCCTCCAGACTCAGCGCCATCGCGTGTTCCGCCAGCCGGGGCCCGGCGGGACACGGTTCTACGCGCTCTCGCCCGACCCCGGCGCGGCCCTGGGCGGACGCTCGTTCCGCATGACCGTGAAGAACGGCGAGCTGCTCCAGGCCTGGGAATTGAAGTGACCGCCCCCCTGCCTCTCGTCTTCAATCCGCGCTCGGGCACCGCGAAGAAGGACCCCGACGCGCTGCTGCGCAGGCTCCCCGCGGAACTGCGCGCGCGCATCGAGCCCCTGCCCTTCGGGCCGCCTTGGGATTATTCGGAGGCCATCGCGCGCGCGCGGGCCGCGAACGGGCCCCTCCTCGTCTGGGGCGGCGACGGCACCCTCCACCACGCGATGAAGGCGTTGCGGGACGCGGGGTGCCCCGTGCCGCTGGCGGCCATCCCCGGCGGCAGCGGCAACGGCGCGGTGCGGGGCCTGCGCACCCCGCTGGAACCCGCGGGAGCCGTGCAGCGGCTGTTGGAAGGCCGCGAACTGCGCGTGGATCTGGGCCTGCTGGACGGCGAGCCCTTCCTCAACCTCTGCGGCACGGGTTTCGAGGCCGCCGTCGCCCATGGCTTCGACGCGCTCGGCACCCGCGGTTTCTTCGGCTACGCGAAGCTGGCCCTGCGCCTATGGCGCTCCGAGCGACTGCTGCGCGTGAAGTGGGACGCCGCCAAGCCCATCGCGGATGAGGCCGCCGGCGCCCTGGAGAAATTCAAGGCCGCCTGGAAAGGCGAGGAGCCTGATCTCCCGCTGGCGCCTTGGAGCCTCTGCTTCGCCAACCTCCCCCAGTTCGGCGCCGGGCTCTGGATCGCGCCCCACGCGGATCCGCTGGACGGCGCCCTGCAATGGGCCTCGCTGCGCCGCCCTTCGCTCTTCGGGGCCATCGCGGAAGGCCCCGCGCTTTTCCGCGAACACGGGCACAGCGCGCTCCGCCACGAGGGCCGCATCCTCCGCGCGACCGTTCAGCTCGACCGCGCCGCGCCCTGGCACCTCGACGGCGAGCCTACGCCCGCGCGGGACCGGGCCGAGCTCGCCATCGAATCGAAGGCCTTCCGCCTTCAGGTGACCGGGGCCTGCCCCTGGCGTTGAATCAGGGGTGCGCCGCGCTCATCCAGTAGGATTCGGGCGCGGTGTTCCAGATGCCCTGGTGGACCGTCACGCCGCCCGCGTCCATGTGGGCCGCGTCGAAATTGCGCGTGGCGGTCAGCGTGAAGGCGCTCGCGGCGTTCGTGGCCCACTGCCCCGGATCATCCACGATGGCGTAGACCGCCATGGGCTTCTTGCCCTGGTTGAGATAGAGCGCTTCGGGTTCGCCGGGCTTCACCATCATGCCGGGGCGGTATTCGCCCCACTGGTCCACCCAATAGACCCGGAACCAGCCCGGCTTGGGATGGGAAAGCTTCAGCCGCAGCTGGCCCCCGGGAGGCACGACGAACCCGTAGGCCCGCCAGCCGCTCGCCACCATGCTCGTGCCCATCACCGTGTCCTGGTCCACCGGGAAGGGCGTGACGGGGATGAAGCCCTTGCGGGCCTCCCGCTGGATGGCGGCCATGATGTCGTAGTCGCGGTCGCGCCAGTAGGCGGCGGTGGGCAGGATCGTGCAGCGATTGAAGACCGGCAGGTAGGCGAAGGTGGCTGTCGTGCCCAGACGCGTGTAGCTCGGACGCAGGACGGGCGGGCGGCCCGGAGGCGCGGCGGGCAGCGAGGGCCGTCCGGGCCGGTTGGCGGGGGCCTCGCCGGCCCGCTGGCCGGGATCGGCGGGGCTGGACTCGAGGCGCATGCTGCCGGGCACGGGGCGCCGGCCGCGGCCTTGAGGCATTTCGCCGCGCGCCGGTTGCGGGATGCACAGGATCAGCAGCCCCGCGAGGGGGAGATGGGGCAGTTTCCGCGTCCGCATGGGCACCTCCGGGAAATCTGGATGGATCGGATCAAACAGCATGCCACCTGAACCATTGGATGCGCGGCGGAGGCTCAAGGTTGCTTATCCTGATCTTCCTTGCGGAGTCTTCGTGTTCGGGCAGATCAAAGCCATCCACTTCGTCGGCATCGGCGGCATCGGCATGTCCGGCATCGCGGAGGTGCTCGCCAACCTGGGCTTCCAGGTCAGCGGCTCGGACCAGAAGGCCAGCGCCACGACGGAACGGCTGAAGTCCCTCGGCATCCGCGTGCTGGAAGGCCATGATGAGCGCCACATCGAGGGCGCCCAGGTCGTCGTGATTTCCAGCGCCGTGAAGGCGGACAACCCCGAGGTCGTCGCCGCCCACCAGGCCAAGATCCCCGTCATCCCCCGCGGCGAGATGCTGGCGGAGCTCATGCGCCTCAAACAGGGCATCGCCGTGGCGGGCTCCCACGGCAAGACGACGACGACGAGCATGGTGGCCCAGCTCCTCTTCCACGGCGGCCTGGACCCCACCATCGTCATCGGCGGCCGCCTCGGCATCCTCGGCAGCAACGCCAAGCTGGGCAAGGGCGAATACCTCGTGGCGGAGGCCGACGAAAGCGACGGCAGCTTCCTCATGCTGAGCCCCACCATCGCCGTGGTGACGAACATCGATCGCGAGCACCTGGACCACTACAAGGACCTCCCCGAGATCCAGGACGCCTTCGTCGCCTTCGCCAACAAGATCCCCTTCTACGGCTCCGTGTTCCTCTGCATCGACGACGCCAACGCGGCGGCCATCCTGCCCCGCCTGAAACGCCCCGTGCGCACCTACGGCACGAGCCGGCAGGCGGAGTTGCGGGCCACGGACATCCGCCAGGACGGTTTCCGCACGTGCTTCAAGGTGTCCGCGTCTGGCGAGGACCTGGGCGAATTCGAGCTGGGCGTGCCGGGCCACCACATGGTGCTCAACGCTCTCGCCGCGATCGGCGTGGCCCGGGAGCTGGGCATCAGCGTGGAGTCCATCCGCGGAAGCCTCAAGGACTTCACCGGCGCCGAGCGCCGCTTCACGAAGAAAGGCGAGAAGGACGGCGTCCTCGTGGTGGACGACTATGGCCACCACCCCACCGAGATCGCCGCCACGCTCGCGGGCGCGCGCAAGGGATTCCCGGACCGCCGCATCGTCGTGGCCTTCCAGCCCCACCGCTACAGCCGCACCGAATCGCTGCTGGAGGAGTTCGGCCGCGCCTTCTTCGAGGCCGACGCCGTGGTGGTGACGGACATCTACGCGGCCGGCGAGGCGCCCGTGGAGGGCGTCACGGGCGAGACCGTGGTGGAGAGCCTCCGCTCCCACGGCCAGAAGGAGGTCCACTTCGTGCCGAGGATCGAAGACCTCCCGGAGATCCTCAGGGACTTCACGCAGCCCGGCGATCTCCTCATCACCTTCGGCGCCGGCACCATCACGAATGTCGGCCCGGCGTTTTTGAACTTATGAACCACGGAGACGCAGAGGCATGGAGATGACCATGAACAGCTTTTCCTCTGTGTCTCCGCGCCTCCGTGGTTTGAAGTTTCTTCCATGACCAAACGCCTCACCCTCGCCCTCACCGGAGCCAGCGGCTCGGCTTTCGGCGTGGGGGTGTTGAAGCGGC
>DATJFC010000039.1:0-2264 GCA_035495995.1 Holophagaceae bacterium | reverse complement strand
GAGGGTGCTCATGGATGGCGTCGAATTGGGGCGCACGCCGCTGCCCCAGGTCGTGATCCGCGGCCACGCCGGGAAATTGCGGGTGGAGAAGCCCGATTACCTCCCGCTGGAGCGCACGCTGGCGCGGGACGAAGACCGCCTGGACCTGAAGCTCACGCTCGCGCCCTTCCAGGCCAAGGTCGTCACGGAGCCCGCCGGCGCCGAAGTCCGCCTCGACGGCCAGCCCGTGGGCACGGCCCCGGTGGAAATCCAGGTGCCCGGGGAAGGGCGGCACACGCTGGAAGTGCGGGCCGACGGCTACGAGCCTTGGAGCTCAGTCCTGGCCCGCCGCGGATCCCTGCCGGAACCCATCCGGCTCCGCAAGCGCGGGACCCAGGCCCCGGCCAAGGAGGGCAAGGTGAAGAAGTTCTTCAAGGACCTGCTGGACAAGTAGGTCCGCTCAAGAAAGCTTGTCGTCCGCGAGCACCTTGGCGGTCTGGGCCTCCCGGAAGGCCTTCAAGCGCGCGGCCAGGCCCTTGTCGCTCAAGGCGAGGATGGAGGCGGCCATCAGCGCGGCGTTGGTGGCGCCAGCCTTGCCGATGGCCAGCGTGCCCACCGGGATGCCCGCGGGCATCTGCACGATGGAGAGCAGCGAATCCATGCCGTTGAGCGCCTTGCTCTGCACAGGCACGCCCAGCACGGGCAGGCAGGTCTTGCTGGCCGCCATGCCCGGCAGGTGGGCCGCGCCGCCGGCGCCGGCGATGATGATCCGGATGCCTCGCCCTTCGGCCTCCTCGCAGTAGCGGAAGAGCTTGTCCGGCGTCCGGTGGGCGCTCACGACCTCGGCTTCGAAGGGCACGCCCAGGTCGCGCAGCGTGTTCGCCGCGTGCTCCATGGTTTCCCAATCGGATTTGGAACCCATGATGAGGCCGACCAAGGGCTTGGACATGGACCCAGTCTACCCTGGAGTCATGCGCGTGATCGTGGTGGGCGGCGGGGCCGCGGGGATGGTGGCGGCCTGGAAGGCCGCGCAGAACGGCCATCGCGTGACGCTGCTGGAGGCCAACAACCGGCTCGGCGTGAAGCTGCGCATCAGCGGCGGCGGCAAGTGCAATGTGACCCACGCCGGGCCGCTCAAGGAGGTGCTGGGCGAATTCGCGAAGGAGCAGGCGCGCTTCCTCCGTCCCGCCATGCACCGTTTCACGAACGATGAAGTGGTGGAGCTGCTGCGCCGTGAAGGCGTGGAGACCTACACCCGCGACAACGGCCGGGTCTTTCCGCTGGACCGTCCCGGCAGCGCGGCGGCCGTGGTGGCGGCCTTCGAAATGGTCATGGCGCGCGCGGGCGCCCAGGTGCGCACGGGCGCCCGCGTGACGGGCATCGAAGGCGCCGCGCCGCGCGTCAAGGCGCTGCGGCTGGGCGAAGAGCGGCTGGAAGCGGACCTCTTCATCCTCGCCACGGGCGGCGCGAGCTATCCGGAGACGGGCACGCGGGGCGAGGTGCTCGGCTGGCTGCGGGAACTGGGCCTGCCCATGCGGCCCTGGTTCCCGGCGCTGGCCCCCATCCCTTTGGCGAAGCCCCGTCCCGCCTGGGAAGGCGTAGCCTGGCGCGAGGGCGAGCTGATGGTGACGGCGGGGAAGGGCGGGCAGCGTCTCGCGCGCTACAAGGGCGACCTCGTCTTCACGAAGTCCGGCATCAGCGGCCCCGCCGCGCTGGAGCTGAGCCAGGCCGCCGAAGCCGCGCGCATCGCAGGCGGAGCCTTTCTCGTCTACGCCCACGACGCGCGCCCTTCCGAGGTCCTGGACGCCGAGGCCATTGCCACGGCCCAGGCCCAGCCCCACCTCTCCGCGTCGCGATGGCTCCAGCGCTGGCTGCCGGAGCGCTGCGCCGAGAGCCTCGTGAAGGAAGCGGGGCTCGCGGAAGGGCAACGCCTCAAGGACCTGCCCAAGGCCGCGCGAAAGGCCTTCGTCGAGGCCATCACGGCGTTTCCGCTGGGAGCGCCAGGCCCCGTGCCGCTCAGCAGGGGCGAAGTCGCCGCAGGGGGCCTGCGGCTCGAGGCGGTGGACCCGCACACGATGGCCGTGCGCGGCTTCGACAACCTCCGCGTCTGCGGCGAGCTCCTGGATGTGGACGGTCCCGTGGGCGGCTACAACCTGCAGGCCGCGTTCAGCACGGGCTTCGTGGCGGGGGATATTCAGGGATGAGGTGGTGAGGTTGCGAGGCGGTAAGGCGGACCCTCATTCCTCACCACCTCGTACCTCGACCTTCATTTCCCGCGGTTGCTG
>DATJFC010000038.1:0-3634 GCA_035495995.1 Holophagaceae bacterium | reverse complement strand
CTTCAGGCCGTTGATCAAGCGACAAAATTTGGGCCAGGCAGATCGATCTGCCTGGCCCAAATTTTGTCGCTTGATCAACGGCCTGAAGGCCGTGTGGGTCGGCGCCAGCAAAAGCCCAGAGCCGAAAGCCTTACTTGTTCGGATCGTCTCCGCTCATGCCGGCGTCCGCCGGCTGCTCGGGCATGGGAGGCACGCCGGGGGCGCGTCCCCAGAGGATGTTCTCGACGGGCTGGCTGGGCGCCAGGGCGCGGGCGTCCTGGATCTTCTTGATGGCGTCCGCGTCGCTGGGCACGGAAGGGACGGTGCCGGGCTTGAAGGCGAGGTGCAGCAGGTTGTCGGAGCTGGTGGCGCTGCTGGCCAGCAAGCCCGTGTAGCGGTCGATGTCGGCGAACTCGACGCCGTCCGGCGCTTTGAATTCCTCCCGCGTCGTGCCCGGCAGCGCGGCCTTCATGAAGTCCACCCAGATGGGCAAGGCCACTTTGGCGCCGTCGGCGCCCTTGTAGATGGTCTTGCGCTCGTCGAGCCCCACCCACACGCCGCAGACGAGGCGCGTGGAGAAGCCCATGAACCAGGCGTCCGCGTGCTCCTCCGTCGTGCCGGTCTTGCCCGCCACGGGCCAGTTCAGGACATTGCTGGCGGCGCCGGTTCCGCGCTGGGCCACGCCCTGCAGGCACTGGATGAGCTGGTAGGTGGACTGAGGATCCAGCACCTGCTCGGTGGCGAGGCTCTGGTGCTCCTCCAGGGTGCGCCCCTGGCGGTCCACGACCTTCTTGATGAGGAAGGGCTCCGGCGACTGGAGGCCGCCGTTGCAGATGGTGCCGTAGGCCCGGGTCATCTCTGAGAGCGTCAGGTCCGGCGAGCCGAGGGCGAGGCTGGGATAGGGCGGGATGTCGCTGTCGAGGCCGGCGCGGTGCGCGTAGTCGATGACGTTCTGCACGCCCACCTGCTCCAGCGTCCGCACGGCGGGCACATTGCGGGAATCGCGGATGGCCTCCCACACCGTGATGGGGCCCCAGAAATCGTGCTCGTAGTCCTTGGGCTCGTAGGGCTTCGCGCCAGGCCGGATGGGCATCGCGTCCGTGCGGCCGTCGGCGAAGGTGGTGACCGCGAAGCTCGCGGAGTCGAGGAAGCGCGTGGGCACATCCTGAACGAGCGTGGCGGGCGTGAAGCCGCCCTTCTCGAAGGCCGCGCCGTAGACGAAGGCCTTCATGGTGGAGCCCACCTGGCGCTGGGCCTGGAGGGCGCGGTCGTACTTGGACTTCTCGAAGTCGTAGCCGCCCACCAGCGCGCGGATCTCGCCGGTCCTGGGGTCCGTGGCGAGCAGCGCGCCTTGGATCTGCGGCTCCTGGTCGAGGGCCAGCTTGGTCGGCACGCCCTCGGCGGCGCCCGTCACGTCGAAGAGCGGGACGCTGCCGCGGGGCATGAGCGCCTTGGGGTCCTTGCCGGCCCAGGCGAAGGCCGCGATGGGCACTTGGATCCTCGCGTCTCCGACGCGGACGGTGGCCTCGGCCTGCTTGCCCTCGCTCCAGCCGAGGATCACGCCGCGCACGGTGTCGCCGCTCTCGAAGAACTGGTTCCAGCCCGCCACCTTGTCCTTGTCGGGGTCCTGCACGAAGAGCAGCGCGTCCTTGCGGAAGCCGCGACGGCGGTCCACGGCGCGGAGTCCGGTGCGGATGGCGTCCTCGGCCGAGGACTGCCAGGTGGAGTCGAGGGTCGTCCAGACCTCCAGGCCGCCGTCCAGCACGGCCTCGCTGCCGTACTTGTCGTAGAGGTACTTGCGCACCTCCTCCACGGCGTAGGCCGCGATCTGGTTGTCGCGCCCGCTCTCCTTCGCCAGCTTCAGCGGCTTCTTGATGAGCGCCTCCGCGTCGGCGTCCTTGACGTAGCCTTCGGCCGCCATGCGGCGCAGCACATGGTTGCGCCGGTCCAGGGCGAGGGCGCGCGCCTTCGCCCCGTTGTAGGGGTTGTAGCCGTTGGGATTCTTGACGAGGCCCACGAGCACCGCGCACTCGTCCACGCTGAGCTGGGGGGCGCTCTCGCCGAAGTAGTACTCGGCGGCGGCCTCGATGCCGTAGCGCCCTCCGCCGAAGTAGACCTCGTTGGCGTACTTCTCGAGGATCTCCTGCTTGGTGTAGTGCTTGTCGAGCGCGCGGGCGAGGATGATCTCCTTCAGCTTGCGCTTCATCTCCACCTTGCGCTTGGCCGTCACCGTGCGCACCAGCTGCATCTCCAGGGTGGAGGCGCCCTCCATGCGGTGCCCGAAGGTGGTGACGGCGTTGAAGCCGGCGCGCATGAATCCGCGGGCGGAGACGCCGCTGTGGCTCCAGAAGTCCGCGTCTTCCGTGGCGACGAGGCCGTTGGTGAAGGCCTTGGGGATGTCGCCGTAGGGGATCACCACGCGGCGCTCCTCCGCGAAGATCCCGATGACGTTGCCGTCCTTGTCCAGGACCTTGGTGATGGTCTTGGGCACCCGGAGCGCGAAGAGCGTGAGGAAGCTGTCCGTGTCGCGGCTCAGGACGTACCAGGAGATGGCGAGGGTCGCGAGGCCTGCGGCGAGCAGGGTCCCGAGGCCGATGAGCCCCCACTTGAACCAGGGCCGGGAGAAGAGCCGTTTCGAAGCCATGAAACCAGGATACTGGCTGCATGTAGACTCTGCCCATGCCCACTCTCGCCGTGGTTGCCAAGGTCAAGTCCCCGCTCCTCGCGCGGACCCTCGCGGAGATCCTGCCGCCCTTCCTGGAACGGGGCTGGAACGTGCGCGCCGAAGCCGGTCTCGCCCCCGCCTGGCGGGAAGCGGGCTTGTCGGAAACCAGGATCGGGACCGGGCCGCTCGACGGCGTGGAGGCCGATCTCGGCCTCGTCCTCGGCGGCGACGGGACCTTGCTGGCCGCGGCCCGGCTCCTGGGCCTCCAAGGCGCGCCCCTGCTGGGCATCAATCTGGGCTCGCTGGGCTTCCTCACCGCCCATCCGGCCTCCGGCGCCCGCAACGCCGTGGAGGCCTACTTCGCGGGGAAGCTCGTGCCGGACCGCCGCATGCTGCTCCACGCCGAGCTGCGGCGCGGGAAGGAGACACTGCTCTCCCGCGCCTTGCTCAATGACGCGGTGCTGGCCAAGGGGGCCCTCGCCCGCATCATGGACTTGCGCCTGCGCATCGGCGCGGAGGACGCGGGCCTCCTGAAGGCGGACGGCCTCATCGTCGCGACGCCCACGGGCTCCACCGCCTACTCGCTCTCGGCCGGGGGGCCGATCCTCCACCCCTCGCTCGAGGCCCTCGTCGTCACGCCCATCTGCCCGCACACGCTGACGCTGAGGCCCAGCGTCGTGCCCAGCGACCGCGAGATCGCCATCACCGTGGGCGAGGCCGAGGACGCCTACCTCACGCTCGATGGCCAGGTGGGCCACGCCGTGCAGCCCGGCGACGCGGTCTTCCTCCGCCGGTCGGAGGCCGCCGTCACGATCCTCCAGCGCCCGGACCACAACCACTACGGCCTGCTGCAGCAGAAGCTGCATTGGGGGGACCGATGAGGCCGCCGAGCCTCGCGGGCTGATGCCTTCATTTTCTCCCTGTCACGAGTAGACTCCCGCAGGACATCAAGCAGACAGCTCAAGGGGAGTCTCATGCGAATCCGGCCCT
>DATJFC010000037.1:0-9764 GCA_035495995.1 Holophagaceae bacterium | reverse complement strand
GACGGCCTGGTGCGGAGCGGACGCATCGAGCACGCGCTCGTGCTCGCGGCCTTCTTCAAGCTGGACCGCTGGGAGGGCTGGCCGGAGCTGCGCCGGGAACTGGAAGCGCGGTAGGCTGGAGCTTCTTTCGGGAGAGCCGGCATGGCCAGCGAGTGCAGCTTCGATGTGGTCTCCAAGGTGGACATGGCGGAGGTGAAGAACGCCGTGGACCAGGCCATGAAGGAGATCGGCCAGCGTTACGACTTCAAGGGCAGCACCGCCAAGATCGAGCTGCAGGGCGCCGACAAGCTCACCCTCCACGCCGACGACGAGACCAAGCTCAAAGCCGTGGTGGATGTGCTCCAGTCCAAGCTCCACAAGCGCGGCGTCAGCATCCTCGCCATGGAGTTCGGCAAGCTCGAAGCCGCGAGCAAGGGCGCCGTCCGCCAGGAAGTGAAGATCAACCAGGGCATCCCCATCGAAAAGGCCAAGAAGCTCGTAGCCCTGCTGAAGGACCACAAGCTGAAGGCCCAGGGCTCCATCCAGGGCGACCAGCTGCGCGTGAGCGGCAAGGACAAGGACCAGCTCCAGGAGGCCATCGCGCTGTTCAAGAAGGAGCAGGAGAAGCTGGCCATCGACCTGCAGTTCACCAACTACCGCGGCTGATGCGCCGCATAGACCTCGCCCGCTACTTCCTCGCCATCCAGCCGAAGCTGACGGCGGTGGAGGCGGAGCTGCAGCGGCTGCTCCAGAGCGATGTGGCGGTGGTGGAGAAGCTCGCGGCCCACATCCGCGAGGGGCAGGGCAAGCGGCTCCGGCCCGCCCTGGTGCTGCTGTCCAGCCGCTTCAACGGCGCGGAAGGGGAGATGGATGTCCGCTTCGGCGCGGTCTTCGAGCTGATCCATACGGCCACCCTGGTCCACGACGATGTCATCGACCACGCCCAGCTGCGGCGCGGCAAGCCGACCCTGAACCGGCTCTGGGGCAACACGCTCACGGTGCTCTTCGGCGACCTGCTCTACATCCACGCCATGTCCAGCGCCATCCAGGGCCGCTCCTGGCGCCTCATGGAGATCCTCTCCGAGGTCACCACCCGGATGATCGAGGGCGAGCTCATCCAGAACGATGTGCTCTTCAAGCTCGACACGAGCCGCAAGGACTACTTCGACATCCAGGAGCGCAAGACGGCGCTGCTCTTCGGCGGCTGCACCGAGGCCGGCGCCGTGCTGGGCGGGCGTTCCGCGGAGGACTGCGAGGCCATGCGCCGCTACGGCCTGGAGATCGGCCGCGCCTTCCAGCTGGTGGACGACCTGCTCGATTACACGGCCACCAGCGAGCAGCTGGGGAAGCCCGCCTTCAGCGACCTGCGGGAGGGCAAGCTCACCCTGCCCATGCTGACCCTGCTCGAGAAGGCGCCGGAGGAGACCCGCGCGATCGTCCGCCGCATCTGGGACCGGGGCGAGGAAGTGCCCATCCCGGCCGAGGACGAGGCCGCGTTGAAGCGGCTGCTGGAGGCGCACGAGGCGCTGGCCGAGACGCGCGACCTGGCGCGCAAGGCCTCAGAGAACGCCACGGCCTTCCTCGACGGGCTGGAGGGCGAGAAGAAGGCCAAGGCCCTGCTCCACGAGATCCCCGAGGCCCTGCTGGACCGCAGCAAGTAGGTCAGAGGTCCGTCTCGCCCTGGGAGCGGGGGTCGAAGGCGATGCCGACGCGCTTCAGTCCCTGGATGAGGGTGTCCTTGTCGACGGCCTTCATGTAGGCCTCCAGCGGGTCCACGGTCCCGGCCTTCACCAGCTCCACCATGGAATCGATCATGAGCTTCTGGCCGTAGGCCCGGCCCGTCTGCATCTGGGACATGATCTGCGGGGTCTTCGCCTCGCGGATGAGGTTCGCGATGGCGGGGCCCACGAAGAGGCTCTCGAGGGCCGCCACGCGGCCGCCGCCCTTCTTCTTGAGGAGCATCTGGCTCACGACGCACTTGAGCGCGTCGGAGAGCATCACGCGGATCTGCTGCTGCCGGTCCGCGGGGAACTGGTCGACGATGCGGTCGATGGTGCCGATGGCGCTGCTGGTGTGGAGGGTGCCGAAGACGAGGTGGCCGGTGATGGCCGTCTCGATGGCGATGGAGATGGTCTCCAGGTCGCGCATCTCACCCACCAGCACGATGTCGGGGTCCTCGCGCAGGGCCGCGCGGAGGGCGTTCTTGAACCCGTTGGTGTGCGTGCCCACCTCCCGCTGGTTCACGAGGCAGCGTTTCTTGGGGTGCACGAACTCGATGGGGTCCTCGATGGTGATGATGTGGTCCTTGCGTTGCCGGTTGGCCAGGTCGATGATCGCGGCGAGGGTCGTGGACTTGCCGCTGCCGGTGGGCCCGGTCACGAGCACGAGCCCCTTGCTCAGCAGCGCCAGGCGCCGCAGGGTCTCGGGCAGGCCCAGGTCGTCGGAATCGGGGATCTCGCTGGGGATGACGCGGGCGACCATGCCGGGGCCCTGCCGGTCCATGAAGAAGTTCACGCGGAGGCGGCAGCCGCCGGCCTCGAAGGGGTAGGCGAAGTCCGCGTCCCGGGTCTCTTCGAAATGCCGCCACATGTCGGGCGTCGCCAGCCCGCGCATGAGGTCCTCCATCTGGGACGGGCCGAGGACGCCGAAGTCGCCCAGCTCCTCCATGTCGCCGTGGATGCGGGCCACCGGCGCGTGGTTGGAAGTGCAGTGGAGATCCGAGCCTTTCATGGCAAGCAGGGTCTTGAAGAGCCGTTCGGAGAGCGGCCCGCTCTGGGGGATTTCGATCTTCGGAGCCGGAGCAGGGGCGGGAGCCGAGGTGGAAGCCGGAGCGGACGGCGGGGTCTGCGCCGGAGCCGCGCCAGCGGCCGGGACCGGAGGGGGCGCGGCGGGGCGGGCCGGCGGGGCGGCGGCGCCCATCCGCGCGGAGAGGGCCGTCCCCGCGGAGGTCTTTTCGGCCTTCAGGGAGACCGTCTTCCCGTCCATGGCGTAGGTCCACTCGAAGGACGGCGCGGCGGCCCAGGAGGCCTTCTGGCCGGAGTCCATGACCTCGCCGGCCAGGGCCTCCACCATGACGGCCGTCATGGGCGTCGGGACCAGGCTCAGGCGCTGCCCGTCGGGCATTTCCAGCACCGGCGGCTGGCCGGGCGTCAGGACGAGGCGGGTGGCGTTCCGGGCGAACAGGTGGAGGAGGAAGCGGTCGAGCTGCGGCATGGGGGCCTTCATGGAATGGCCCCAAGCATACAGCCTGTGGAGCGGATCCTTAGCGCTTCGATCCACTCGCTCCCGCCGGTAGACTGGAGGGTGCTGCGGGCCCGGACCCGGCTCTGGCGCCACTTGGAGATCGCATGAACATCCACGAATACCAAGCCAAGGAACTGCTCCGGCAGTACAAGGTCGCCACCCCGGACGGCCGCGTCGCGGTGGATGCGGAGGATGCCCGGCAGATCACCAAGGAGTTCGGCGGCCAGTCCGTGGTCAAGGCCCAGATCCACGCCGGCGGGCGCGGCAAGGGCGGCGGCGTCAAGTTCGCCAAGAACCCCGACGAGGCCGCGGAGCTCTTCAAGAAGATGCTCGGCATGACCCTCGTGACCCACCAGACCGGCGCCGAGGGCCGCAAGGTCCACACGGTCTTCATCAGCAACCCCGTGGACATCGAGAAGGAGCTCTACCTGGCCTTCCTCGTGGACCGCGGCAGCTCCCGCGTCACCGTCATGGCCTCCACCGAGGGCGGCGTGGAGATCGAGGAGGTCGCCGAGAAGACCCCCGAGAAGATCGTGAAGATCATCATCGATCCCGCCATCGGCCTCGCCGGCTTCCAGGCCCGGCAGGTGGCCTTCTCGCTCGGCCTCAGCGGCGACGCGTTCAAGAAGGGCGTCGCCTTCCTGCAGAACCTCTTCCGCCTCTTCGTGGAGAAGGACTGCGCCATGGTGGAGATCAACCCCCTCGTCATCACCAAGCAGGGCGAGGTGATCGCGCTGGACGCCAAGATCGGCTTCGACGACAACGCGCTTTTCCGCCACCCCGATGTCCTGGCCTACCGCGACCTCAACGAGGAGGCGCCCGAGGAGGTCGAGGCCTCCAAGTTCAACCTCAACTTCATCAAGCTGGACGGCAACATCGGCTGCATGGTGAACGGCGCGGGCCTGGCCATGGGAACCATGGACATCATCAAGTACCACGGCGGCTCGCCGGCCAACTTCCTGGATGTCGGCGGCGGCGCCACCGAAGAGGCCGTGAAGAACGCCTTCCGCATCATCCTCGGCGACAAGGAAGTGAAGGCCGTCCTCGTGAACATCTTCGGCGGCATCATGCGTTGCGACATCGTCGCCAACGGCATCGTGAAGGCCGCGAAGGAGATCGGCATCACCGTGCCCGTGGTGGTGCGCCTCGAAGGCACCAACGTCGAGGAGGGCAAGAAGATCCTCGCCGAGAGCGGGTACAACCTCGTCGTGGGCAACGACCTGAAGGACGCGGCCGAGAAGGTCGTGGCCTCGGTCAAGTGAGATGACGGAAGCCCCGGACCCCAAGACGGCCGAGTACGAGGCGAAGTTCGCCGAGTACCAGGACGCCATGCACGCCGGCGCCTGGCGCCTCGGCTGGGGTTTCTTCGCCGTCATGGTGGGCCTGCTGCCCCTGATGTGGATCTTCGTCTGGCTCGTGGGCCCGAACGGCTGGGAGGACACCCTCTTCCACGCGCCGCGCCTCATGTGGCTGGCGGTGCCGCTCTGCCTGGGGCTCGTGATCTTCCTCGTGTTCCGCCTCTACAAGAAGAACCTGGAGCTGGACGCCGTCAAGCGCCGCTACCTCGCCGAGCTCCGCGCCCTCAAGGGCGCGCAGGGCAAGCCCGCGGCGAAGACTGAGCCCAAGGATTGGGACAGTTTCCAGGATGACGCCCAGACCTTTTGAACGCACCGAAACCGGATTGAAGGAGAACTGACATGGCCGTGCTCGTCGGAAACCACACCAAGCTGCTTGTGCAGGGCATCACCGGCCGCGAAGGCCTCTTCCACGCCAAGGGCTGCAAGGACTACGGCACGGCCGTCGTCGGCGGCGTCACGCCCGGCAAGGGCGGCACCGAGATCGACGGCTTCAAGGTCTGGAACACGGTCAAGGAATGCGTGGCCGCCACGGGCGCCAACGCCTCCATGATCTTCGTGCCCCCCGTGGGCGCGGCGGACGCCATCCTCGAATCCCTCGACGCGGGCATCGAGCTCATCGTCTGCATCACCGAGGGCATCCCCGTCCTGGACATGGTGAAGGTGAAGCGCGTGCTCAAGGACTACCCCAAGAGCCGCCTCATCGGCCCCAACTGCCCCGGCGTCATCACGCCCGGCCAGGCCAAGATCGGCATCATGCCCGGCCGCATCCACAAGGCGGGGAATGTCGGCGTCGTCAGCCGCTCCGGCACGCTCACCTATGAGGCCGTGGGCCAGCTCACCGCGCTGGGCATCGGCCAGAGCACCTGCATCGGCATCGGCGGCGATCCCGTGAACGGCACCAGCCACATCGACGCGCTGGAGCTCTTCAACAACGACCCCGACACCCACGCCGTCATCATGATCGGCGAGATCGGCGGCTCGGCCGAGGAAGAGGCCGCCGAGTGGGTGAAGGCTCACATGAAGAAGCCCGTCGTCGCGTTCATCGCGGGCCAGACGGCGCCTCCGGGCCGCCGCATGGGCCACGCCGGCGCCATCATCTCCGGCGGCAAGGGCACCGCCGCCGAGAAGATGAAGGCCCTCGAGGCCGCGGGCATCACCGTCGTGAAGAGCCCCGCCGACATGGGAACCGCGATGGCCAAGTTGCTGGGCGTCAAGGCCTGACCCGCGAAGGTTCAATCCACGAGGGCCGCGAAAGCGGCCCTCGTCATGTCCGCTCTGCCATTCGGCGACCTTAAGCGCCGCTCGGCCCCGGATTCGGACGCTTCCCGGCCCGCGCGTGCGGCTGGGCCGCGCTGCTTCGATCCTTGAGATCGCGGCGGGAGGCGGACATGGGCGGGACGGCGGAATTCCGGTGGACGATGGCGGCCTTCGCCGCGGCGGCGCTGAGCGTGGCCCTGGTGGATTGCTCGGGAGGCGGCGCCGCCAAGACGGCGGCCGCGACGGTGCCAACGCCATCGGTCGTAAGCGATGTCCTGAACCTCGACTTCAACGCGCTGCCGGCCTACGCGGCCCGATCCTTCCCGGTCCACTACGACGCCCAGGTCCTGCGCGCCGACAATACGCCCAGCGGCAACCCCATCACGGACAAGGGCGCGACGCTGGGCCGCGTGCTCTTCTACGACAAGCGGCTGAGCACCACGGGCACGATCTCCTGCGCGTCCTGCCATGTGCAGGGGAACGGGTTCTCGGACCCCGCCCAGTTCAGCAGCGGCGTGGAGCCGGGCGTCGTCGGCACCCGCCACGCCATGCCCCTGGGCAACGCGCGCTTCTACACGCCGGGCTCCATGTTCTGGGACAAGCGCGCGCCGACCCTGGAGGCGCAGACGACCCAGCCCATCCAGAACCCCATCGAGATGGGCTACGACGCGGACCACGGCGGCATGGGCGCGCTCACCGCGCAGATGGCCGCGCTGCCCTACTACCCGGCCCTCTTCACCCTCGCCTACGGCGACGCCGGAATCAGCGAGGACCGCATCCAGCGGGCCCTCGCGCAATTCGTCCGGAGCATGGTCTCCACCCACAGCCGCTGGGACGATGGCGCGGCCAGGAACTACGACCCCAACCTGCCGGGCAAAGGCCTGGGCCGCCCCAACCCGGACTTCTCGCCTTCCGAGAACCGCGGCATGCAGCTCTTCTTCGGGCCCCGCGACCAGGGCGGCCTCGCCTGCGCCGCCTGCCATGTGGCGCCCACCTTCGCGCTGGCTGGCGATGCCCAGAGCAACGGGCTGGACGCGGGCGAGACGGTCATCTTCAAATCGCCCTCGCTCAAGCACGCGGACGGCGCCGCCCACTTCATGCACGACGGCCGCTTCGCCTCCTTCGCCCAAGTGGTGGAGCACTACAACAGCGGCGTGCAGGAAGGGCCCGCCCTGGACCGCCGTCTGCGCGGCCCGGACGGCCAGCCCCAGCGCCTCAACCTCAGCGCCGCCGACAAGGCCGCCCTCGTGGACTTCCTCAATACGCTGGCGGATCCGGCGCTGCCTTCGGATCCGCGCTTCTCCGATCCGTTCAAGAAATGACCTGATCGGAACCGGCCTCCGGGGTAGCTTGGACGCACACCCGGAGCGACCATGGCCGTCCGTCCGATTCCCGAAGGCAGCGAGGGCGTGACCCCCTACCTCATCGTCCACGACGGCGCGGCCGCGCTGGACTTCTACGCGCGAGCCTTCGGCGCCGAGGAGATCATGCGCATGCCTGGGCCGGACGGGCGCGTCGCGCACTCGGAGATGCGCATCGGCCGGGCGCGTTTCATGGTCGCGGACGAGTATCCGGAGATGCTGGCGGTGAGCCCGAAGGCCTTGGGCGGAACGCCCGTGGGCCTGCTCGTCTACCTGGAGGGCGTGGACGCGGTGTTCGACAAAGCCGTCGCGGCGGGCGCCGCCGTGGAGCGGCCCGTGGACGACCAGTTCTACGGCGACCGCTCGGGCACGCTGCGGGACCCCTTCGGCCACAAGTGGACCTTCGCGACCCATGTGGAGGACCTCAGCGCCGAGGAGATGGAACGCCGCGCCGCGGCCCAGGGGAGCTGAGGCCTTGAAGCCCTTCATCCAGCCGGGCCCGCGCCCCAGCCATCCCTGGCGCGGCGACCGCGTGTTGCGGAACTTCCTCGCGGCGGCGATGCCAGCCGACGCGCTCGCCTCCATCGCCCCGGAACTGGAAGCCTTCGGCGATCTCGCGCTCGAGCTGTACGAGCGGCAGGCGGAGGACCGCCAGAACGAGCCGCGCCTCGTCGCCTACGATCCCTGGGGCGCGCGTGTGGATCGCATCGAGGTGACGGCCCACTGGAAGCGCTGCGAACGGATCGCCTCGGAACGCGGCCTCGTGGCCACGGCCTACGAGCGCAAGCTCGGCGCCTTCGCGCGCCTGCACCAGGCGGCCCTCATCCACCTCTTCCATCCCGCCAGCGATGTCTTCACCTGCCCGCTGGCGATGACGGACGGCGCGGCGAAGACGCTGCGCAGCCATGGCGCTCAAGGCGACGCGGTGTCGCATCTCACGAGCCGCGATCCGGCCGCCTTCTGGACCAGCGGCCAGTGGATGACGGAAAGCACGGGCGGCTCCGATGTGGGGCTCACGACCACGGAGGCGCGTTGCGAAGACGGTGCCTGGCGCCTTTACGGCCCCAAGTGGTTCACCAGCGCGGCCGCGTCCCAGATGGCGCTGACGCTGGCCCGGCCCGCGGGCAATCCGCCGGGCGGGAAGGGCCTGGCGCTCTTCTTCGTCGAGTGCCGCAACGCGGACGGCTCGCCCAACGGCTACCGTGTGAACCGCCTCAAGGACAAGCTCGGCACGCGCAAGCTGCCCACGGCGGAACTGGATCTCGAAGGCATGATCGCGGCGCCGGTGGCGGGGCTCGCGGACGGCATCAAGGCCATCGCGCCCATGCTCAGCGTGACGCGCACCTGGAATGCGCTCTGCGCCGTCGCGACGATGCGGCGGGGACTCGATCTCGCGCGGGACTACGCGCGCAGGCGCGCGGCCTTCGGATCGCCGCTCAGCGAGAAGCCGCTCCACCTGGACACGCTCGCCGGCGTGCAGGCGGAGTACGAAGGCGCTTTCCAGCTGGCCTTCCGCGTGGCGGCGGAATTGGGCCGGGAAGAGTGCGGTGAGGCGGATGGCGCGCTGCTGCGGGTCCTCGCCCCCCTGGCCAAACTCTGCACGGCCAAACAGGCCGTGTCCGGCGTCAGCGAGCTGCTGGAGGCCTTCGGCGGCGCGGGCTACATCGAGGACACGGGCCTGCCAGTTCTGCTGCGGGATGTGCAGGTGCTCTCCATCTGGGAAGGCACGACCAACGTGCTCGCCCTTGAGGCCTGGAAGGCGCTTCAGGCGGCGGGAGGGCTGGGGTTGCTGGATGCCGAACTGTCGGAGGATGCACGCTTCCCCGAAGCCGCTCAGGCCCTCGCCGCCGCCAAGGCCAAGGTTCAGGCCTGGTGGGCCGCGCCGGAGGAGGCCTCGGTCCGGGGCTTCTCCCTCACCCTGGCCCGCTGCCTCGAGCTGGCCCTGCTCATGAAGCAGGCGGCGAAGGATGGCGACCCCCGGTCGGCGGCGGCCGTGGCGCGCTTCACGGAACACGGTGTGGGCCAGCTGCGGCGGTCTGCGTTGGAGGGCTCCCGGCGCCTGGCCCTGGATGAGATCTAGCGCCGCTCCGTTATCCTGGGTCCCCGGAGACGCCCGTGCTCATCAGCCGCGAGATGGTGCTGGACCAGGACATCGGCCTCAACGCCGCGCTCTTCGGCGGCGACATGATGTCGCGCATGGACAAGGTGGCGGGCATCACCTCCTCGCTCGTGAGCCACAATCGCCGCTTCGTCACCCTCAAGGTGTCGGAGCTGGAGTTCCACAGCCCCGTGCGCGCGGGCGACATCATCGAGTTCTACGGTTCCATCACGCGGAAGGGCACGACGAGCCTCACGGCGCAGCTGGAGGTGAAAGTCTACGCGCCCGTGAGCAACGCGCGGCGCGATGTGACGAGCGGCTCCTTCGTGATGGTGGCCGTGGACGACAACCTGCGCCCCGAGCCCATCCTCTGGAAGGAGGACATGCTCAAGGAGGCCAGCGCCGAAGCCCAGGAGCGCCTCGACGAGAAACAGGGCTCCAAGCGCCGGAGGAAGGCGTGAGCGACGA
>DATJFC010000036.1:0-2428 GCA_035495995.1 Holophagaceae bacterium | reverse complement strand
GTCCGACGGAACCCAGGTGGGCTTCGCGCGGCTCGTGACGGACCACGCCACCTTCGGCTACCTCGCCGATGTCTATGTGCTGGAGGCGCACCGCGGCAAGGGCCTCAGCCGCGCCATGGTGGAGACCCTGCTGGCGCCCGCGGAAGCGCAGGGCCTCCGCCGCATCATGCTCGCCACCCGCGACGCCCACGGCCTCTACGCCAAGCTGGGCTTCGAGGCGGTGGCGGACCCGACACCGCTCATGCAGATTTTGAGGAAGGATGTGTACGGGCTTTAGGCTCTCGGCCTTCGGCTCTCGCTGGGCCAGGCATTCGAGCCAGCGTGTCAGCCCAGGGCCCTAGGACCTGCGATCAAAGACGGGGCGAGAGGCTGGGTCGGCGCGGGCAGTAGCCCAGAGCCAAGAGCCGAAAGCCCCAGACTAGATCCCGTCCTCCAGCTCGAACTCCGGATCCGGAATCGAGAGGATCTCCGGGCCGTCGGCGGTGATGGCGATGTCGTGTTCGAACTGGGCGGTGAGGCCGCCGTCCTTGGTGTGGACGGTCCAGCCGTCGGCCTCGACGACGCAGGCGTGGGAGCCGGTGCAGAGGATGGGCTCGATGGTGATGGCCATGCCGGGCTCGAAGCGGAAGCCCGTGCCGGGGCGCTGGTCCGCGTAGACGACCTGAGGGTCCTCGTGCAGGTCGCGGCCGATGCCGTGGCCGATGTATTCGCGCACGACGGAGTAGCCGCGTTCCTCGGCGAATTTCTGAACGGCCGTCGCCATGTCGCCGAGGCGGTTGCCGGGCCGGCAGTGCTCGATGCCCACATACATGGCCAGCTGCGCGGCCTGCATGAGGTCCTTGGCCTGCTCGCTGACCTGGCCCACGCCCACCGTGAGGCAGGTGTCGCCGTGGTAGCCGTCCAGCTTGCAGCCGCAGTCGATGCTGATGATGTCTCCTTCCTGGAGCACGTATTTCGTCGGGATGCCGTGGACGACCTTATCGTTGACGCTCGTGCAGAGCGTGCCGGGGAAGCCGTGGTAGCCCTTGAAGTTCGGCGCCGCGCCCTGCTGGCGGATGTAGGTCTCGGCCAGCTTGTCCAGCTCCAGCAGGCTCACGCCCGGCTTCGCCGCCCGCGCCGCCACCCGCAGCGCGTTCGCGGCGATGCGCGCCGCCTGCCGCATCTTGTCGATCTCCCGGCGGCTCTTGTAGCGGATCTGTTCGCGGATCAGGACCAAGCTCACTCCTCGCCGCCAGTTTATCGGGCTTTTCAGGCCGGGGGCCGGAGACTGGAGGATGGAGGTTTTTCTTGCGCGGCGCTGTCAGCGCCGGGCCTCGTTTGATGGCGCGGCCCGCCGGGCCGCAAAGATGCCTCCAGCCTCCAGCCTCCGGTCCCCAGCCTGATAGCTTGAGTCATGGCTTATTCACGGAGCGATTGGGACTGGCTGGAGGCCGAGTGGGCCTACCACCTGCACGGCCGCAGCGCCTTCCTGTCCCGGGAGGACTTCGCGCGCATCCAGGCCTGGGAAGGCGAGGGCGTGCCCGCGGAGGCCCTCGTCGCGGCCATGGAGGCCTACTTCGGGCGCCGCGCGAAGCGGGCGCGGGCGAGGAGTTTCGTCGCCGTCGCGCATCTCGAGAAGGATGTCGCGAAGGTCATGAAGCTCCGCGGCGCCATGGCGAAGGCCGGCGACGCGCCCGTCGCGGGCGGCTGGGACAAGGTGAAAGCGCCGCTGAGCTCGGACCCGGAAGCCCGCGCCGCCTTCGAGGCCTGGCGCAGGGCGCAGGCCGCGCTGCCGCTGCCGGATTCGGCGGGTTTCCTCGCCGCCTTCGACGCGGAGCAGGCGGCCTTCGGGGCGCTGCTCGCGAAGGCCGAGGCCGCGCTGGGGCCGAGGGCTGAACCCATGAAGGCCGAGCTGCGTACCCGGCTGCTCGACGCGAAGATCGCCGAAGACGGCCTCGTCTGGCGGCGGGCCTGGACGCACCACTGGTCGCGGCTGGTGGCCGAGGCCTGGGGGCTGCCTTCCTGAAGGCTCGGTGGATCGGGGGATGGGCCTTAAACTGGATGATTCCGCGGACGCCCATGAACACCACAGCCTCTCAACCTGAATTCCGCTTCGGAGAAGGCCGCATCAGCGGCGTCCTCGGCGTGCTGATGGGCATTTTCGCCTTCGGCGGCGTGCTCTGCTTCTGGTTCCCGGGCCTCTTCACGACGCCGGACGCGCGGGCGATGTACAGCGCGCACTTGGGCGTGTTCCGGATGATCCTCCAGGCCGCCCTGGTGGGCGCCTTCTTCTGCGGCGCTCTCAGCGTCGGCTTGCGCCGGTCCTGGAAACTGGGCCTCACGGCGCTCGCGCTGGCGGTGGCGGCGGCCCTCATGGGCGGCGCCCAGGCCAAAGTGGGCGTGGTGGAGTCCCGCCCCTTCTACTTCGGCGTGGACTACTTCCTGCTCG
>DATJFC010000035.1:0-6578 GCA_035495995.1 Holophagaceae bacterium | reverse complement strand
CGCGGGCGGCGCCCTCACGCGTGGCGGCACGCGGCAAACGGCCTTCGACCTCGCGGGCTTCCGACTGACGACGGAGCTCGGCGGGCCCTTCTTCCGCTACCTGGAAGTGGACGCCGCCGCGCGCGGCCACAGCGCGGGCTACTCGCAGGCCTTCGCGGGCCTGGGCGCGGGCGCGCAGCTGCAGGGGCCCCTGGGCGTGGAGGCTCGCGCGGGCGTGGGCCTGGGCGGGGGAGGGAGCGTGGACACCGGAGGCGGCCTGCTCCTTTCCGGCGAAGCGGCGCTCACTCTGGGCGCGGGCGGATGGCGCGCTTCGGCGGGCTTCGGATTCCTGAAGGCGCCCGGCGGGCGTTTCGAGGGGCGCACGCTCGCGCTGCGGCTCGCGCACCGCTTCGAGGTCGCCATGCCTTCGGCGGACGGCGCGGCCCTCGCCGCCTTCGATCTCGCGGATTGGCGCGTGGGTTCGGGCCTGGTCGTCTTCCGCCACGCCCTGCGCAAGGAAGGCACCGACGGCGCCATGCAGGAGATGACGCTGCGCGCGGACCGGCTCCTGGCTGACGGCTTCTACCTCAGCGGGGAGGCCGGCAGCGCCACTGGCGGCGGCGCGGGCGGCTACTCCACGGGCCTCGCGGGACTCGGCTGGGAGACTCCCGCCCTCCTGCGGCAGCGGCTCTTCGTGGAAGCTGCCCTGGGCGCGGGCGGCGGGGGCGGCGTCCAGTCCGGCGGAGGCCTCCTCACCTCGATCCGCGCGGGCTGGCGCGCCGCCCTGCCCCTCGGCCTCGGGCTCGATGCCACCATCGGCAAGGCCCACGCCGGCCAGGGCGGGCTCGACAGCGCCACCTACGGCCTGGGTCTGCACCTGCGCTTCGCCTCGCTGGAGCGGGCCTACTGAGGCTGCTCCGCCAGCAGCGCTTCGATGACGGGCTCCACGTAGTCCGGCTGGAGCCCGATGGCGCGGAGGTTCCCCTTGCGGTCCACCACGGCGTAGGTGGGCCACCACTGCACATTCCAGGCCTTCGTCGTGGCGGGCGTCGTGCGCGCCGTGGGATAGGCGAGGCTCGCGGCCTTGGCCACCGCGCCCATGTTCTCCTCGCCGCCCCCGCCGCAGGCCCCGACGACCATGACGCCCTTGGCGCCGTACTTCGCCGCCATCTCGTTGTTGTGGGGGATGCTGCGGCGGCAGGGACCGCACCAGGTCGCCCAGAAATCCACGACGACGATCCGGCCCTTCATCTGGTCCGCCTTCACCTCGCCGTTGAGCCACCCGGACATGTCCAGGGCCGGAGCGGGCTTGCCGAGCATCGCGCTGTGAACGTCCCAGGCCTCGGGCAGCCAATGGCCCTTCTGCGCCAGCTCGGCGACGGGATCGCCCGCCGCGAGGGCGAGGGCGGAAAGGCAGAGGGCGGCGACGCGCATGGGGCACCTCGGAGGCATGGATGGATTCTAAGCGCCCTTCACCAGCTCCCGCTCGAGGCTCTGGAGCTTCTTGAGGCGTCCGTAGCGGCCGGGCTGGGTCTCCAGTTCCGCGGGCGTTCCCAGCTGGGCCACGGCGCCCTCCTCCAGCACCAGCACGCGCTCGCAGAGCTCGGCGACGAAGATGCGGTGCGTCGCGAGCACGAGGGTCGTCGTGCCGAGGAAGGCCTTGAGGTTGTCCAGGATGCGGCTCTCGGTCTCCGCGTCCACGGCTGAGAGGCAGTCGTCCAGCAGCAGCAGGCGCGGCTTGCGCAGGAGCGCGCGCGCCAGGGCCGTGCGCTGGCGCTCGCCGCCGGAGAGGATGACGCCGCGCTCGCCCACCACCGTGTCGAGCCCCTGGGGCAGGCGCGTGATGAGCTCGTCGAGGCACACGACGCGGGCGATCTCCCAGATCTCGTCCTCCGTGGCTTCCGGGCGGCCCATGGCGAGGTTCATGCGCAGCGTGTCCGAGAAGAGGAAGGCTTCTTGCGGCACCCAGCCCAGGCCCGCCCAGTGCTGGCGCAGCGTCTTGTGGTCCAGCGCCACGCCGTCCACGTCGAGCCATCCTTCCTGCGCCTCGCGCAGGCCCGCGAGCATCTGCAGCAGCACGGTCTTGCCGGAACCGATGCCGCCCACGAGGGCGAGGCTCCCGCCCGCGGCGAGTTCGAGGTCCACCGGCCCCACGCCGCGTCCCGAGGCGAAGCGGTGGACGAGGGCTTCGGCGCGCAGCGCCGCCGGATGGCCCGGCAGCGTGAGGGCCTCCACCGCGGGCAGCGGCGCGTCCAGCGGCTCCTGGATCTGGTCCAGCCGCGCCTGCCCTGCCTTGGCGCGCTGGAAGAGGTTGGCCGCCCAGCCCAGGCTCATGACGGGCCAGGCCAGGGCGGCGAGGTAGCCCGTGAAGGCCACGAGGTCGCCGAGGTCGATGCGGCCCCGCACGACGAGCTCGCCGCCGTAGGCCACGAGCACCAGGGCCGCCGCGCCGCCGATGAACATCGCGATGGGCGCGTAGGCGCCGAAGAGCACGGTCTGGGTCATGGCCAGCTTCGCGTGGCGCTGGCTCAGCCCGTGGAAGGCCTCCACGCGCTGCTCCTCCAGCCCGAAGGCCTGCACGACCTTCTGGCCGCTGATGGTCTCGTGGCTGAAGGTGCTGAGGGCGCTGAAGGCCAGCTGCAGCTTCTGCTGGATCGCGTGGCTCCAGCGGCTGAGGCTGTAGAAGCCCAGCGCCAGCAGGCTGAAGGGCAGCATCACCGCCACCGTCAGCCGCCACGAGGTCGAGAACATCAGGCCCAGGGTCACGGGCAGGATGGAGATGGTCTGCAGCAGGCTCATGAGGCCGGGCCCCGTGGCCATGCGCACGGTGCTGATGTCGTCGCCCATGCGCGTCATGAGGTCGCCCACGCGGTTGCGCTCGTAGAAGGCGAAGGGGCGGCTGAGGAGGAAGGCGTAGAGCCCCTCGCGCTGCTCCTTCTCGATGGCGCGGCTGAGCCCGATGAGCGTGTTGCGCATGAAGTAGCGGCCGAAGCCCGCCGCGGCGGTGAAGGCCAGCATCCAGAGGATGTCCTGGTGCACGCCGGGCCAGTCCCTGGCCTCCAGGCCGTGCACGGCGCGGCCGGACCAGAAGGGCACGAAGGAGGCGGCGACGCTGCACAGCACGGTCGCTAGCAGCCCGCCCCACAAGGAGCCCAGATGGGGGCGGAACAGCTTCCAGAGCCAGCTTCCGCCCTTCTCGCCGTCTTCCGCCACGAAGCCTCCCGCCCCAGCTTAACGGGTCTTCACTTGGCAGGCGGCGGCGGCCCGGCAATGATGCCTCACCTCTGACGGACTGACGATGAAGCGCCTGCTGATCCTCCTCGGACTCGCCGCGGCCCTCGGCGCGCAGGAGCCTGTTCGCTGGGTGCAGGAGGCCTTCCTCGCCGATCCTGGCCCTCTCGATTTCGTGAAGGGTGAAGGCCAGGAGCAGTTCATCGCCCAGTCCCTCTGCGGCGACGCGCTCGTGGGCCTGTCGGCGGAAGGCCGCCCCGTGCCGCGCCTCGCCGCCTCCTGGAAGGCCGTGAAGGGCGGTCTCGACCTCACCCTCCGCGGGGACGCGCGCTTCGCGGACGGCGGCGCCGTCAGCGCCGCGGATGTGGCGTGGACCTTCAACGCCATCGCGTCCGATCCGCAGGCGAGCCCCACCAAGCGGGCCGCCCTCGGCGACCTCAAAGCCTCGGGCGAGGGCCTCCATGTCTCGCTGCGCGGATCGCGATCCGCGGCCCGCCTCCTCATGGAACTGTGGCGCATGCCCATCGCACGGGCCGGGCGCGCGGACATGGGCAGCGGACCCTTCAGCTGCGCGCGCGACGGGAGCGAGTGGACCTTCACGGCGCGACCGCGGCATTTCCTCCATCCCCGCATTCCCGGCCTCCATTTCCGCCTGCTGCCGGACGAGTCCGGGCGGCTCGTGGCGCTGCAGAAAGGCTGGCTCAGCCTCGGCGTGCCGCCGCCCCAGCCCGGCCTCACGCCGCCCCCGGCCATGGCGGAGCTCATCCAGCCCACGCTGGCCCAGCTGATCGTGTGGGCGGGCCCCGGCATGGATGCCGGCGTGGCGCGGGCCTTCGCGCGCTGGCGCCGCGACGCCTTCCCGCCCGCGCTCATGGGGCGCGCCTACGCGCCCGCGAAGGGGCTGTGGCCCGCGGCCCTCGGCTTCGCCGAGATGGACCCGGCGCCCGGCCCGGAGCCTTGCCCGAAGGCGCTGGAACTGGTCTACACGGCGGGCGACGGCATGACCGAGCGGCTGCTCCAGGCCCTCGCGGTCCGCGCCGCCCGGGACGGCGTCACGCTCAAGCTGCGGCCCATGGAGGCGGGCCTCTTCATCGACCAGCTGACGAAGGGCAAGCTCCCCTTGGGCGCGGTGAGCAACGTCTTCGACCCCGACCCCTGGTCGGTGCTGGGCTATGTGGAACCGGGCGGGGATCTCAACTTCACCGGCTGGTCCGATGCGGCGGCCACGGCGCCATTGATGAAGCTCGACGCCCCGGAGAGCCCGGCCTGGAAGGAGCTCCAGACGGTCTGGGCGCGCCATCCCGCGGCGCTTCCGCTCCTGGACCTGCGCAGCGTGCTGTGGATCGACCGGCGGCTGGAAGTGCGTCCCAGCGCCCTCGGCATCTACCTCGCCACCCCGGGAGCGGCGGGCTGGCGCTGGCGGGAGTGAGCCGCGCCCTGCCCGGCCTCGCGGTCTGGGTCGCGGCCCTCGCCCTCGCTTGGCTCTTGCCGGGCCATCTCTGGCACGCGGCGCGGCCGGCGCCCTTCCCCTTGGAAGCCCTCGGCCCCGCCTCCCTCGCGCTCGGGCTGATGGCCGCGTTGCCGCCGCTCCTCGTCTACTTCGCCGGCCCCTCCCTGGCGAGGCGGCGATCGCTCAGCGCGCTGGAGGCGCCACCGGATCTCGCGTGGGCCCTTCTGCTCCTCGCGCTCTGGCCCGCCGCCGCGGGGCCGCCGGGCTGGACTGCCTGGACCGCCGCGCTGCTCGCGGCCTCTCTTCCGAGCGAGGCGCGCTGGCTGGCTTCGGCCCTGCCTCCGGAATCGCCCTTCCCGCAAGCCTGGGGCGCCCAAGCCGCGCGCGCCTCCCGCCGCCGCTCGCTGGCCCGGCTCCTTCCCCGCTGGCTGGCGGCGCGGCTTCCGCTCTGGCTCACGGCCTCGCTGGTGGTGGAGCGCGTCTTCGGCCTGCCGGGCCTGGGCAGCGACTGGATGGCCCGCGTCATCGCGCGCGACCACCGCGGCCTCGCCCTGTGGATCCTCGCCTTCGCCCTGCTCTGGATCGCGGCGCGGCCCCTGGAGCGGGAGGCGGCATGAAGCGGCTCTGGCCTCTGCTGCTCCTGCCGGCGCTGCTGCTGCCGGAGCTGGCGCTGGACCCCTTCAGGGGCGGCGCGCCTGCGGATCTCCATCATTGGCTCGGCACCGACGCGCTGGGCCGCGACGCGTTGCTGCGCCTGCTCCTCGCGTCCGCGCGGGCCGCCGGGTTCGCCTCCCTTTGCGCCACGGCCGCGCTGGCCCTGGCCTGGCTGCTGGCGCTCTCGGGCGCCTCCGCGCGCAGCGCCCTCTCCGCCCTGCGCGCCGCGCCCGCCCTGCTCTGGCTCATCCCGCTGGCCGCGCTCAGCGGCGGGCTGGAGCGGCCCGTGCTCGCCCCGCTCATCGCCCTTCTGCTGGCGCCGCACCTGGAAGCGCCCCTGCGCGTGAAGGCCGAGGCGCTGCGGCGCAGCCCGGCCTGGGCCGTCACGCGGATCCAGGGCGCGACGGGGCCGCGGCGCCTGATCGCCTGGGCGCCCTGGGCGGCACGCGAGGCCTCCTCGCTCTTCCCAAGCGCGTGGCTCGGCGCGCTCTGGACGGAAGTGACCCTCTCCGCGCTGGGCCTGGGTCCGGGGCCGCAGACGGACACCTTCGGTCGCCTCCTGATGGAGGATCTGCCGAAGCTCGCCACGGGCGCCACCTCCGCTTGGGCTGCCCTCTTCGCCGTGCTCGCCCTAGCATGGGGTCTGTCCTTCCCGGAGCCCGCGCCATGAGCCTCGTCGGCAAACCCTTCCCCGCCTTCTTGCTGCAGGACGATCAGGGCCGCACGGTCACGAACGCCGATTTCAAAGGCCGCTGGACCGTGCTCTACGCCTACCCCAAGGACAGCACGCCCGGCTGCACGACGGAGGCCTGCGACTTCCGCGACCGCCACGCCGCGCTCAAGAAACTGGGCGCGCAGATCTACGGGATCAGCCGCGACGCCCTGAAGAGCCACCAGAACTTCGTCGCGAAGCAGAACCTCAGCTTCCCCCTGCTCTCCGACCCCGACACCGCGCTGCTGAAGCCCCTCGGCGCCTTCGGCACGAAGGTCATGTACGGCAAGGAGGTGCTGGGCATCATCCGCTCCACCTTCCTCATCGATCCCGATGGCGTCCTTCGCCATGTGTGGCCCAAGGTGCGCGTGAAGGATCACGCGGAGGAAGTGCTGGCCGTGCTCAAGGAGCTGAAGGTCCGCTAGAAGGCCGGCGTGGGCAGGCCCTTCAGGTAGGGGGTGCAGGCATCCGCGGACATGGGGCGGGCGAGGAAGTAGCCCTGCATGCCGGGGCAGCCCTGCTCCCGCAGGAAGGCGGCCTGGGCCCCGGTCT
>DATJFC010000034.1:0-14351 GCA_035495995.1 Holophagaceae bacterium | reverse complement strand
GACGCTGATAAGGCGGCCGGATCGATCCGACACGTGCAAAGCGCCCATCTCTTTCTCGTTGGGGCTGAGGCCGACGACCTTCGCGGGCCGAAGACTGATTTGGGCGGGCCATCGTTCGAAAGTGAATTCCAGCGCGCCAATAAGAAGGCAGACGGGTCCTATGAGATGGATCAAGGTCCGGGATCCACGCATCTTCATTTCCCGAAGTAGGCCTTCACGGCGTCCACGACGCCTTCGGCGAAGCGCTGGCGGAAGGCGGGGTCCTCGAGATTCCGGGCGTCGCCGGGGTTCGTGAGGTTGGCGGTCTCGATGAGGACTTTTGTGGCGGCTTCGTTGTAGCGGATCACGGCCGGGAGCCAGCTTCCGCCGTCGCGGTGGATGACATTGCGGATGCCGCGGTCGGTGTGGACGGGCACATCCTCGTCCGCGAGGGCGCGCAGCAGCGCCTCGGCGAACTGGCGGCTCCTCGCTTCGCCCATGAGCTTCTCCTTGCCGGAGAAGCGGACCATGGAGGCCGTGCGGGCCTCCTTCACGCCGCCGGTGCGCATGGGCGAGAGGTAGAAGCGGCTCGGCACCAGCGTGGCCCCGGGCACGTAGACCATGGTGCCGCGGGCGGAGGGGTGCAAGCTGTCGGCGTGGAAGCTGATGAACAGTGTCTTGCGCGGATCGCCCTTCTGCGCCTGGAATTTCTGGAAGAGATCGTTGGCCAGCACCCAGCGGAGGTGCACACTCGTGGCGTTGGGGCTCTCGCCGTCGTTGGCGAAGGGCGGCGTCGTGAGGATCTCCGCGTCGGACGAGGCCCGGCGGATGCGGTCGCGGGCATCGAAGCCGATGCCGGGGTAGCGGATGGTGCTGCTGACGGACGCGTCCGTCTCCTCCTGCAGCAGGCGGTAGACGCGCATCGTGATGTCGTAGACGAAATCGGACTCCCACAGGCCATTGGCCATGGCGCCCTTGTCCACGCCGCCGTGGCCCGCGTCCAGGACGATGCGCACGCCCTTCAGGCGCGGGCCCGCGTCCACGCGGGCGGTGCGCCGCACTTCGGCGCGGACCTCCTGCTCCTCGGCCAGGGCCTTCGTGCCTTCGGGCTGGAAGGGGTCGGCGAGGGCATCCAGCGGGATCTTCACGAGCTGGCCCGGCTGGATGCCGCGGATGTCGGAGATGCCGCTGCGCTTGGCGATGGCGAGAGCCAGCTCGTTCACATCCTTGGGATCGATGCGGTCCGTGTAGCGCAAGACGACGGAGGAGTAGAGCGCCTCGCTCTTCCGCATGTGGTAGGCGGCGTAGGCGCCCTGGTCGTCGCGCTCGAAGGTCAGGAGGGTCCGGTAGGCGTTGGTGCGGGCCTCGTCGTCCAGCTGATCTTCAGGCTGGGAGCGGTCCGGATGCCCGCTCCCCTGGCCGCCGAGTTCCTTCAGCAGCAGCTCCGGCGGGATGATCCAGGCGTCCCCCGCGGTGAGCTTCTCCGGCAAGCCGGGGTTCGCCGCCATCAGCTTGTCGTAATTCTGGCCGTGGCCCGTGAAGAGCGCGCTCATGAGCCAGACGGATTCGAGGGCGGGATAGGCGACGACATGCGTGGCCCGGTCCGCCTCCCAACGGTCCTTCGGGAAGAGCGCCACGAGGGCCCAGCGCTTGCCGTCCGTGCTGAGATCGCGGAAATCCACCCAGTCGCGCTTCGCCGCGTCCTTCCCCAGGAATCCGCGGGGCAGGTCCTGGCCCTCGGCGCTGACGCCCGCCTTGAACTGAAGCCGCACCCGGGCGCTGCCGCCCCCGGGCAAGGGCGCGAGGACGGTGACGGGGGGCGGCGCGAGGTCCTGCGCGAAGAGCGCCGCGGGCAGGAGAAGCGGCGCGAGGCGTCTCATGCCTTCCATGGCACTTCGTCGGGATGCGTGGCGCCGGTGCCGAAGCCGCCGTCGCCGCTCATGCCGCCGCGGACCCAGGCCTGCATCCCCGCCTGCATGCCTTCGGGATCGCCCGAGCGGTCCCGCAGGAAGCGGCCGAGGCGGCGCTCGAGGTGGCCCGCGCCTTCCTCCAGCAGGAAGAGTCGTTCCTGGATGCGGTCCACCTCGCCTTTCGCGGCGGAGGGGGGCACCTTCATCGCGCCCATGTCCAGCGTGGCCGCGGTGAGGGTGAAGACCCACTCCAGGTCGCCGGAGAGGATCCGCAGCTTCGCCTTCACGGGCCGCATGCCGCGGGACAGCGCTTCGAAGGCCTCGCGGCTCTCGGCCGGATTGCCCTTGCGCAGGGAGAGCTCCTTCACCTCGCCGTGCTCGGCGGCGAGCATCACGGCGTCGTCCACGAAACAGGCGCTATGGTCGCCGGGCTCGCCGGAGGTGCCGCCCTCAGCCGTGCCGCGCATCCACAGCCAGAGGAGGAATTCCTCGCCCAGGAAGCGGCCCTGCTCGATCAGTTCCAGGGGCTTCATCAGGCTTCCTCCAGCGCCAGGTCGAGGGGATCGAGGGCCGCGAGAGCCTCCGCCGGGAGCTCGTGGGCCACGCGGGCCGCGAGCACGAGAGGCGCCATGGGCTGCAGTTCGCAGCCGAAGGATTTCATGAAGAGCTTGGAGAGGGCCTCCTGCGACTTCGACGCGCTGGCCGTGGTCCAAAGCTGGCCGCCCTTCATGTCCCAGGCGACCTCGACCACCTTCAGCGCGGGCAGCACCTTCTTCATCAGCTCGGCCTTCACCTCGTCCTGCACGGAGATGCGGGCCTCGCGGCCGATGCGGACGAGGTCCTTCTCCGCCATGAGGCGGCGCAGGCGCAGGTCCACATGAGCCTTGAGCAGCGAGTTCGGCACGCGGCGGATGTCGAGGCGCAAGGCGAAGAGGGCGAAGCGGTCCTGGATGACCCAGTCCGGCTCGGCGGGGATGAGAAGCGGGTTGCGCCAGTCCACCCAGCCCATGCGCTCTTCATCGAGGCCGTCCTCGAAGGGGCGGAAGCGGTCCTCGGCGAGCCCCGCGACGAGATCCTTCTCGTCAGGCACGGGACCCAGCACCAGGAACCGTTTGAGGCTCAGGTTTCCTTGGGCAAGGCTCACGCTTTGGCTCCCAGCAGACGGCGCATGCGGCCGAGCAGGCCGGGGTTCGTGTCGAGGTCCACGGTCTCCGCGGACGGCCCGGATCCCGGCCGCTCCAGCCTGAATTGCTCTTCCGGCAAGGGCGGCGGCAGAGCGGGGTCGTCCATCATCAGCAGGACGCCCGTGATGTTGTCCCGGCCGCCATGGGCGTTGGCCGCGTCCACCAAAGCCTCCAGCAGGCGCCGCGGCGGCAGGTTCTCGCGAAGGATCTCGCGGATGCGCTCATCCGGAACCTCGCCATGGAGGCCGTCCGAGCAGCAGAGGATGCGGTCCCCCCGGCGCAGCTCGAGCCGCGAAAGCGGGATGCGCAGCGGATGGGTGGAGCCGAGCGCCTGCGTGATCATGTTCCGTTGCGGATGCGTCTTGGCCTCCTCGGGCGTCAACGCGCCCTGGGAGATGAGCTCGTGGACGAGGGTCTGGTCGGTGGTCAGCTGGTGGAGTTCGCCCGCCCGGAGCAGGTAGGCGCGGGAATCCCCAACCTGCGCGATGTAGGCCCAGCGGTTCCAGATCAGCATCGAAGTGAGCGTGGAGCCCATGCCGCGGGAGGCGCGCTCGGAATCGGCGTAGCGGAGCACGGCCCGGCTCGCCTCCTGGGTGCCTCCGGTGAGGGCGGACACGATGCGGTCCTCGGGCCCGTCCGGCTCCGCGAACCGGCCCCAGTGGAGGTAGAGGTGCAGGTTCAAGGCCGCGAGGCCTTCCCGGCTGGCGATCTCGCCGGAGGCCGCGCCGCCCATGCCGTCCGCCACCGCGATGAGGAACCCCGCGTGCCCCAGCTCGAAGCCGCGGTCACCCTCATTGATCACAGGCTCGTCGCCGTCGAGGGCGCTCAGGAGATAGGCGTCCTCGTTGTTCTTGCGGATCCGGCCCGGATGGGTGATGGCTGCGTAGTCGATCTGCATGTGGTCAGGGTTACAACGGGAAAACTAAGGCGGGGACTTTCATCTTATCCTGCGGGAGAGGTGAGCCGACATGGAGACCCCGCTGGACCTGCTGATCGTCGGCGCCGGGCCGGCAGGCATCGCGGCGGGCGTGGAGGCCCGTCTGGCGGGCTTCCAGGGCATCCAGCTCCTGGAGAAGGGCCCCCGCCCCAGCTGGTCCATCCAGAAACTCTACGCCCCCAACAAGCGCGTGGACCGCGCCTACCTGGGCCTGGACGCGCCCACGGAGGGCGCCATGGACATCCAGGACTGCTCCAAGGATGTCTGCATCGCGCAGCTGGACCAGGCGATCCAGGACCACGGGCTTCCCGTGGAATGCGACGCGGAGGTCTGGAAGGTCCACAAGGAGGAGGACGGCCTTTTCACGGCCGTGGACTCCAAGGACCGCGTCTGGCGCGCCCGCGCCGTCATCCTGGCGATCGGCGTCTATGGCCGCCCGAACAAACCCGGCTACCCCATCCCGCCCAGCCTCAAGACCCAGGTCCATTTCGACCTCAACAACCTCCCGAAGGGCGAGAGCGTCCTCGTCATCGGCGGCGGCAACACGGCCCTTGAATACGCGGACTTCCTCCACCGCGAGCACGAAACGACCCTGGCCTATCGCGGCAAGGAGTTCCTCAAGGCCAACGACATCAACCGCGGCATCGTGGCGAAGCTGGCTTTAGAAGGCGGGCTCCGCGTGTGGATGGAGGCGGATGTGGAATCGCTGGCCGACGCGGGCGAGGCGCCCAGGCTGGAGTTCCGTTTCAAGGCCGGCGCGCCGGAAGCCTCGGCCCGTTTCCAGCACGTGGTCTACGCCATCGGCGGCTCGACACCCGAAGCCTTCCTCCAGGCCGCCGGCGCGGAAATCCACGGGAAGGCGCCGGTGGTGGACAGCGCCTACCAGACCACCGTGCGCGGGCTATTCCTATCAGGGGACCTCATCGCCGGCGGCAAGGGCTCCATCATCAAGGCCTTCAACTCCGCGCACCGCATCGTCACCGGAGGCCTGCTGGGCGCCGCGGGGCGGCCCTCCGGGACGGAGGGGCCGTGATCCTGGCCATCCTCGGGCCCGGCGTCCTCGGGCGCTCCCTGGCCCGGCATGCCGCCTCCAAAGGTTTCACCGTGCGCCTGGTGGGCCGCGACGAAGAGCACGCCCGTCGCGCCCTCGCGGACATCGGCGCCCGGGGCACGGATGTCTCCCGGATCAGGGCCATGGGCTGCGCGGCCGAAGCCTTCGAGCACGCGCAGATCGTGCTCGAAGCCCTACCGGAAGATCCAGACCAGAAGGCCGCGGCTTGGCGCGGAATCTCAGCCTGGCTCCCGGAAGAAGCGTTGCGCCTGACGGGCAGTTCCGCCCTCCCCGTCGCACGTCTGGACGCGGCGTCGGGCCTGGGCGGGCGCCTCGTGGGCTTCCACCTCTTCGTGCCCGTGGGGCGCATGGGCATCGTGGAGTGCGTGGTGCCGGAATCCGTTCCGGAATCCGATCGCGATCGCGTGGCTTCTCTGGCTTTCGCGTTGGATCTGCGGCTGGTCCAGGTGAAGGACGGGCCCGGCTACGCAGCGGCGCGCATGGGCCTCTCCCAAGGCCTCGAAGCCATGCGCTTGCTGGAAGCGGGCGTGGCCACCGCGGAGGACCTCGATGCCCTGATGGTCCACGGCTATGGACATCCCGTCGGCCCCTTGGAGCTGTCGGACCGCATCGGCCTCGACCTGAGGCTCGCCATCGCCGAGCGCCTCTTCTCCGAAACCGGAGACCCGCGCTTCGAGCCCCCCGGGCTCCTCCGCCGCAAAGTCGAAGAGGGATGCCTCGGGCGCAAAACCGGCCAAGGGTTCTTCGCCTGGGAGTCAGACTCCAGGCTGCGCTGAGCCGGATCCGGCGGCCCTGCTATGCTGGACTTTCCGGGCCCGACCGGCCCGCGCGGAATCCAATCGCCTTCTTCGGAGAGCCAGCATGTCCCTGAACTGCACGCACTGCGGCGCTGACCTAACCGCTCCCCAGAGCGTCCGCATCGCGGAGTACCACTTCGGGCGCCTCCAGGAGAAGAACCAGGAGCCGATGGAGGGCCCCGGCTTCGTGTACCACATGGAAGTGCCGGACACCTACACGCTCCTCTGCACCAACTGCAAGCGGCTGGTCCGCACCCTGCCGTTGAAGAAGTAAGCTCCGGATTTGCGCGAAGAGGGCGGCCCCGGGCCGCCCTCTTCCTCTTTGTGAGCCAGCCGCAAACAGAACGCCCCCGCGAGCGGGGGCGTTCTCAGGCCATCCCGCTAACTACTGTTTCAGGATGCGGGGCGTGATGAAGATCAGCAATTCCGAGGTGGCCTCGCTGTTCGTCTTGTTCCGGAAGAGCGCGCCGATGATCGGCAGGCGCATCAGGAAGGGGACGCCGGTGGTCTGCTTGGTGTTGTTGGTGACGTAGACGCCGCCCAGCACGGCGGTGCCGCCGTCGCGGACGAGCACCTGGGTCTCGATGGACTTCGTGAGGATGGTGGGCGTGCCATTGACCGTCTGGCTGAAGTCGGCCTCGGCCTTCTCGATCTTGAGGTCCATCAGGATGGTGCCCTCGTTGGTGATCTGGGGGGTCACATCGAGCTGGAGGTTGGCGTTGATGAAGGCCACCGTGATGGCGCCGCCCGCCGCGCCGCCCTGCTGGGTCGGGTACGGGATCTTCTGGCCGGAGAGGATGGTGGCCTTGCGGTTGTTCTGGGCCACGACCTTCGGGCTGGAGACGATCTTGACGACGCCGTCGCTTTCGAGGGCCTGAAGGATGAAGTTGATGCTGAACCGGTTGCTCAGGAAGGAGACCCAGAACTGGCCGGCCGGAGCCGCGATGCTGGTGACGCCCGGGGCGCCGCCCTGGAAGGCGCCGCCGATGGCATTGCTGCTTCCGGTGTGGCCCGTGCTATTGGCGGAGGGAGCGTTGCCATAGGTCAGCCAGCTAGCCGGGTTGGATGGGTACGCGGGGTCGGTGATGGACCCGAGGCCGCCTTGAGTCGGCCAGCTCACGCCGAAGGCGCGCTGCCAATTCTTGTTGGCTTCCACCACGCGGGCTTCGATGCTCACCTGCTGCACCTGGACATCGAGGGTCTGGATCAGGTCCTCGGCGGTCTTCAGGTAGGAGGGCAGGTCCGTGATGATCAGCGTGTTGGTGCGTTCATCGACGATGACCGAGCCGCGCTTCGAAAGGAGCTTGGTGACGAGCGCGGAGGCCTCGTCGACCTTCGCGTAGGAGAGCGGCCGGGTGATGGTCTCAAGGTCGCCGGACAGGGCCTTGGCCTCGGCCAGCTTGCCGCGATCCTCGGCTTCACGCTGGAGTGTCGCGATCTTGGCGACGCGGAGGACGCCGTTGTCGATCTCTTTGCCGAGACCCGCATTCTTCAGCACGATGTCGAGGACCTGGTCCCAGGGCACATCGGTGAACTTGTAGGTCGCCGTCCCCTGGACGTCGTTGTCGCAGACCAGGTTGAGGTGGCCCACATCCGCCAGGTAGCGGAGGAAGGTCACGAGGTCCGTGTTGGGCAGGTCGATGGAGACCTTCGCGCCCGTGTAACGCTGCTGCCCCTGTCCGATGGTGCGGGCGGCGTAGGCGTTGGCATCCTGAGCGGGCGCGGGTGCCGGGGCCGGGGCCTGAGCCTGGACCGGGAGGGCCGGCGCGGAGGTGCCGAGGGCCATGACGGGAAGGGCTTGGAAGGGGGTCCCCGTGGCCGGAAGGTCAGCCAGAGGCGCCGCCGGAGCGGTCTTCACCGGCTCGAGTTCCGCCACCTGGGTCCGCTGGGGGGTCGTCTCGACGGGAACGGCAGGCGTCTCGCCCTGTTCCAGACGGGCCTGGACCTGGCCGGATCCCGCGCTCAACGCGAGCTGGACGCCGCTGGCCGTGCGGCTCACGGACACCTGGGTGCCTTCGGCGACTTCCAGGACCATCCGGGTGATCGGCTCGGGCGTGGTCGCGAACTGGGCCATGCGAGCCCGCTCGATGAGGGGATGATGGAGGGCGGCCAGTTCCTGGCGCCCGACCTCCTGGCCCCGGGCGACGCCGGGGAAGTCCACCACCACCCGGTGTGGATGATCGAGCACCTGCACCTTGGGGGCCTGGGCGAAGCCCGGAATGCCCAAGGACAGCACGGCGCTGGTGGCGCTGGTGGATGCCAGCGTCGCATTCTTGACCGTGCAGGCCGTCGCGGCGGAAGCCGGGGCTTCAGCGCGCAGGGAACCGGCCGGCAGGCCCGTGAAGGTGACAGCGCCGGCCACCAGAAGGGTTCTCAGGCGGGCATTCATCATTTCGCCTCCTCATTCTTGAATGTCTTGACGACTGTGCGGTAAGCCGAGCGATTGGTGGTGTTCAGTTCCCATTGATGGAAGGTGACGCCGTGATCGTCGATGGCGACCAGCTCTCCGTCCCGGAGCTTGAAGCCGACCGGTACGAATGACGTTTTTCCGTGACTGTCCACGATGACTGCAAGGTACTTGCCATCATTGCCCCGGACCACGCCCTTGACGGCGATATCCTCGACCAGGTTCCCCTGGTTCTTGGTGTTGTCTTCCGAGGGCGTCGCGAAGGGATCCCGCTTCAGGCTGGGCTGGTAAGGCACGGGCGTGATGACGGTGATGTCGTCCGTGGAGGCAGGGGCCACGCCTGGAGCTTGCTGCGCCGTGGGCGCGGGAGCGGCCGGTGGCGCGACCTTTTTAGCCGGAGCCTGCGCCTGCAATAATCCGGAACAACCAACCGCTAAGGAGAGGAGGGAGCGACTGAGTTTCATCCTGGCCTCCTGGATCAATCAGCCGAGCCGGAGGCAGGGCGAGGGCCAGCGGCGGTAGGACGGGCCGCCGGGACCTGGGCCTGAGCCGCGGGTTCAGGGTTGTAGACGTAGGCGCTGACGGTCGCCTTGACGGTCATGGGATAGGCCGAAGTCTTGGAGTCGATCCTCGTGAACTGGAGGTTCGAAAGGCTGATGATGCGGTCGTAGCCGGAAACGTGGGAGGCGAACAACCCGAAGTTGTTGTAGCCCGCGCGGAAGCTGAAGTCGATCATGCGCTCGGTGTAGTACTTGTCCTTGCGCTCGCCCTTCACCGTGAAGGAGGACTGGTCGATGCTCGAATCATCCGCCAGCTTCTTGATCTTGTAAGGGATCTCGCCGGTGTCGGTATCGGTGGGCATCAGGGCGACGAGCTTGTCGATGCGGGCCTGGGACTTCTCCACCTCTTCCTTGAGCTTCTCGTAGTTCGCCTTGAGCTGGCGGCCCTTCTCGACATCCAGCTGGAGCTTCTCGCAGAGGGTGTTGAGGGCCTTCAAGTCATCCCGCTTGCCCGAAAGGAGGGCATAGGTGAGGCCGGACACCACGAGCCCGGCGACAAGGCCGATGAGGATCTGTTTCTGGAGGTTCGGGTTCATGGGGAATCCTCAGACGGCGTTCTGAAGCTGGAATGTGATGGTGAAGGTCACCCAATCGCCCTGCTTCTGGCCTCCGGGGTAGGACACCGCCTTGAACCAGCGGGTCCGCTGCTGGAGATTGTTGTAGAAAGCGTTGATGGACTCGAAATTCCGGGCCTGCCCCCTGATCGTGACGGCCATCCCGTTCTGCTGGACGGACTGGAACCAGACATCGTCGGGCAGGCTGTCTGCGAGTTCCTGCAGGAAGTAGACCGGCAGCTCCATCCGCTTGCGGAGATCCACCAGCACCTGCTCCTTGTTCTGGAGCTCTTCCTTCTTCTTCCGGAATTTGGCCTCCAGGTCGATGAAGGGCTGGAGCACCTTCAACTCGGCCTGGTACTGGTCCCGCTCTTTCTCTTTCCGGGAGATCTGCCCGCTGAGGATCAGGAAATAGATGGCGCCGAACGAGGCCGCGCCGAGTCCCACCAGCCCGCCAGCGATCGGAAGGGTGCGGCGCGCGCCCTCTTCCGCGTAAAGGGCGGCCGGCTCTGAAGCCGCTCTGGCTCCGGCCTGGGCCAAGGACTCACCGAGCAGGTTGATCTTGATCATCGGTCACCCACCTGACGAAGAGCCAGTCCAAGCGCGACGGAGGCGCCGCCGCCGATCTGGCGCATGATTCCCGAATCCACGGCCGGATCGACATCCATGCCTTGGAACGGGTTGAACCGCTCCACCGGCACGCGCATGCGGTCCTTGAGGGTCTCAGGCAACCCGTTCACCATCGATCCGCCGCCCGCGAGGAGGACACGGTCGAGCCGGTCCACCTTGAAGCTGCTGCGGAAGAAGTCGATGGTGCGAGCCAGCTCGTCGCCGAAAGCTTCCGAGACGGAATTCAGGCTGGCTTCCACTTCCGACGGAGAGTGGCCCTCGGCGGGCTGCCCGGCGAGAAGGGCCTCGGCCCCCTCCCGGCTCACGCCCCAATCTTCCTGCAGCTTGTCGAGGTACTTCGTGGTGCCCCAGGTGATGTCGCGCCAGAACATCGCGCGACGTCCGACGAGCATGGCCAGATTGGCGAAGGTGGCACCCAGATTGACGAGGGCGACCACATCGTCAGGCCCCGAAGGGGCATTGTTCACCTCATGCGCGTTCTGGAGAGCGAAGACATCCACATCCACGAGGCGGGGCACGCAGCCGGCCTGCGCGACGCAGGAGACATAAGACTCGAGCTTGTCCTTGCGGCAAGCCACGAGCACGACATCCATGTTGCCTTCCTGGGGCCGCTCTTCCAGGACATCGAAGTCCAGGGCGTAGGCATCCATGCCCTGCCCTGCCGGGAAGAAGCTTTCAGCCTCCCAGCGGACGCTTTCCGCGAGTTCGGCGGGACTCATGAGCGGGAATGTCACTTTTTTGACCATCACCTGCTGGCCAGAGAGCGCGATGGCGACATCTTTGTTCTTGATGCGCAACTGCCCCATGGCCTGGCGGATGGCCTGGGCGACCGCGTTGCTGTCCATGATGTCGCCATCCACGATGGCATCCACCGGGATCGCAACGGACCCGACCTTCACAACCTTGTGACGGATGGCCGCGCCTTTGCCGGAGGTTTGGACCTCACAGACCTTGACGGAGCTGGATCCGATGTCCAGGCCGACAAGACTCTTGTTCTTGCTGCCGAAGAGTCCCACGGAAGCCTCGCTTTGGCGAAAGGATTGAAAGTGATGATTAATCTACCACCCGAAGGTGGGGGGTCAAGACTGATTTTTCTTAGGTAGGGCTTCGTCATTGCCGAAGCCCACCAAGATCGCCGAGATGTTGTCTTCCCCCCCGGCTGCCCTGGCAGCGCTGATAAGCGCTTCCACGGCCGACTGGAGGTTCGCGGCCCCACTGACGATTTCCCAGATCTGCTGATCGGGCACCATACCCGACAGACCGTCGGAGCAAAGCAACAGGCGTTCCGATTCCGGGAGATCCATCTCCTGGATTTCCACATCCAGTTCCCCCCCGTTCCCGAGGGCCTGGGTGATCACATTCCGGAAGGGATGCACGCGGGCCTCTGAAGGCGTCAGGATCCCGTTGGCCACCTGCTCCGCCACCCAGGAATGGTCCCGGGTGATCTGGCGGATGCCTTCCGGAGACAGGAGGTACGCCCTGGAGTCTCCGACATGGGCCAGGGTCGCCTTCCCGGACGCCACGATGGCGGCGACCACGGTGGAGCCCATGGTTTCACGCTCGGGGTTGGAGCGGATGTCTTCAGCGATGGCTTTGTCGGAGAGCGTTATGGCGGCTTTGAGCCGGTTGGCGTTGAAGCTGATACCCGCGTCGTAGTCCACCGGCCAAGTGCGTTCCTGCTCCACCGTGTCGGCCACGAAACGGCCCATGGACTCCACGACGATCTGGCTGGCCACCTCGCCCGCCGCATGTCCGCCGAGACCATCGGCCACGATGAACAGGCCCAGATCCTGGGACATGAGGAAACTGTCCTCGTTGTGCTTGCGGACGCACCCCACGTCCGTCATGCCCGCGTGATGGAGACCCGCCATCATCAGCCCTTTCCCGTGAGCCGGCCCCAAAGGGCCTTGGCTTGGTCCGCTAGGCTCGCCTGCGGCGCAGGGGCCTGGTTCTTCCCCTTCGCCTCGGCCCCGCCCTTCGGCGCCTTGAATCGGCGATGGTTGGGCGCGATCCGCCGGGCGGCCTGGAGGCTGGATTCCGACCGCGCCTTCATGCCCTGGGCCAGGTAGAGATCTGCCATCCGGATCAGGGTCTCAGCGTCTTTCCGGTTCAGCCCAATGGCCGATTCGTAGGACTTCAGCGCTTTCCGGGACTCGCCCAGCCGCTCCAGCGCCTGCCCTTGAAGCGTATAGAACGATGCCTGCCGGCCGTCCTGGCGGATCGCGTACTGGATGATCGCAAGGGCCTTCCCGGCGTCCCCTTGATCGAAGGCCGCCTTGGCGTCGTCATACCAGTCCTTCGCGCTTCGCTCCACGGGGGGAACGGGAGCCGAGGGCGCCTCTTCCCGCTTTTCTTCCTTGGATTTGGGAGGCGGAACTGGCACCGAAGCCCGCCGGGCCGGATCTTTCACGGCTGTATAAGCCTCGTTGAGGGCCCTGAATCGATCTTCGGCCTTGCTCTTCTCCGGCCCGGAAAAGCGGTCAGGATGCCACTGCTTGGCGAGCCGCAAATAGGCCGCCTTGATCTCCTCCGCCGTGGCGTTCGGAGACACTTCCAGCAGTTCGTAGGGATTTGGAGATGACATGAGGAGGCTCTTGGGCCGCTCCGGTGGGGCCTGGAGAAAAGAGGGCTTGGACCTGGAATGGTAGCCTATTTCCATCCGTTGCGAGAGATTGTGCCTTGCAGAGGCGGCGGATATCCGCCAAGGGATTGGCGCTTGTCTCTACCGGGGGCCGCAACCGTGCCATCTCCGCGGTCTGCTCCGGGTCTCCGCGCGAGGTAGGCGAGTCTGGAACCCGATGGCACACTCGGAAGTCCGGGGCCACGCCCCAGGGGGCGCGGATGGTCCTTGGCACGATGGGGGAGGCGAGGGAAAGGCTCGGAGAGGGGCGGACCTCTTCCGAAGCCCTCGCCCTGGCCGCCTTCGACCGCATCGCGGCCGTGGATGAAGTCCTGAACGCGGCCCTGGCCACCGCGCGGCCGCTCAGCATGGCGTTGGCCGGGGAAGCGGATGCCCGGCTCGCACAGGGCGAGCGAGGGCCGGTCCTGGGCCTTCCTTTCGCGATGAAAGACAACCTGAACTGGGCTGGCGCGCCCATGACCTGCGGCTCGAGGATTCTCGAGGGCTACGTCTCGCCGTACGACGCCACGGTCCTCCGCCGCTTGCTGGACGCGGGCGCAGTGCCTGTGCTCAAGGCCAACATGGACGAGTTCGCCATGGGGTCCAGCGGCGAGCACAGCGCCTTCGGCCCCGCGCGGAACCCTTGGGACACCGGCCGCGCGCCCGGCGGCAGTTCCAGCGGCAGCGCCGTCAGCGTGGCCGCTGGATACACGCCCTTCGCCCTCGGTTCGGATACGGGAGGCAGCGTGCGACTGCCCGCCGGTTTCTGCGGCGTGACGGCACTCCGGCCCACGTATGGCGTCCTCAGCCGCTACGGGCTCGCCGCGCTGGCCTCTTCGCTCGATCAGGTGGGGCCCATCGCACGCACCGCGGAGGATGTGGCCGCGATCCTGTCGGTGATGGCCGGCCGCGACGCCCTGGACAGCACGAGCGTCGATTTGCCGGACCAGGCTTCGCTCTTCCCCCTGGCCGCCGCCGACCTCAAGGGCGTGCGCATCGGGCTGCCCGCGGAATATTTCGGAGAGGGGCTCGACGCAGGCGTGAGATCGGCGCTGGAAACCTCCCTGGAAGTCTTCAAGGCCGCGGGCGCCGAATTGAAAACGATCTCCCTGCCCCGCACGGGCATCGCGATCGAGACCTACGCGGTCCTCGTCGCGTGCGAGGCTTCCGCCAACCTGAACCGTTTCGACGGCGTCCGCTACGGCCTCCGGGAGCCTGGGAGCAGTTTGGACGACATGATCTCCGCTACCCGGGACGCGGGGTTCGGCGACGAGGTGAAGCGGCGCATCTTGCTCGGGACCTTCTGCCTCTCCAAGGGGCATTACGACGCGTTCTACCTCAAGGCCCTCCAGGCGAGGACGCTCATCGCCCGGGATTTCGACGAAGCCTTCAAGGCCGTGGACGTGATCGCCACGCCCATGAGCCCCTGCGTGGCCTTCCCGCTCGGGGCGCGCACCGCCGACCCGCTCGCCATGTACCTCGCGGATGTCTACGCCGTGGCCGCGCCCCTCGCGGGCATTCCCGCGCTCGCCTTCCCGGCCGGTTTCCACGAGAATCTTCCTGTGGGCATGCAGCTCATGGGGCCCGCCCTCTCGGATGTCCGCTTGCTGAGCTTGGCCCACGCCTTCCAGCAGCGCACCGGTCACCACCTCCGCACGCCGGATCTCTAAAGGAGTTCACCATGGCCTTCGATGTCGTCAT
>DATJFC010000033.1:0-2196 GCA_035495995.1 Holophagaceae bacterium | reverse complement strand
AAGCAGGCCGCGGGCATCTACAGCTACTTCCCGCTGGCGGTGCGCAGCATCAAGAAGTTCGAGCAGATCGTACGCGAAGAGCTGAACCGCGACGGCTGCCAGGAGATCCTCATGCCGATGGTGCAGCCCGCGGAGCTGTGGCAGGAGAGCGGCCGCTGGACCTTCTACGGCAAGGAGCTGCTGCGCTTCAAGGACCGCAAGGACGCGGACTTCTGCCTCGGCCCCACGCATGAGGAAGTGGTCACGGACATGGTGCGCCGCACGGTGCGCAGCTACAAGCAGCTCCCCATGAACGTCTACCAGATCCAGGCGAAGTTCCGCGACGAGATCCGCCCCCGCTTCGGCCTCATGCGCGGCCGCGAGTTCGTGATGAAGGACGCCTACTCCTTTCACGCCAGCGACGCGGACTGCGACCGCGAGTACTGGGTGATGTTCAACGCCTACAAGCGCATCTTCTCGCGCCTGGGCGTGAAGTTCCGTCCCGTGGAAGCCGACAGCGGCGCCATCGGCGGCTCCTTCACCCACGAGTTCCATGTGCTCGCCGGCAGCGGCGAGGACGGCATCCTCAGCTGCGACAGCTGCGACTACACCTCCAACATCGAGAAGACCGAGGCGCCCGCCTTCCCGGCGGGCGACCACGGCGCGGCCTTCGCGCTGAAGCGCGACCACTTCCAGACGCCCGGCGTCGTGGGCCAGGCGGAGCAGGCGGCCGGCATGATCGACGCCGAGCACCCCAAGGGCATGCCGATCACCCAGACGAGCAAGTTCTACCTCTTCCGCGCGGTGTACGCGGAAGGCGAGCCCAAGCTCATCGGCGCCGTCCTGCGGGGCGACCACGAGATCAACGCCGTGAAGGTGAAGAACGCCGCGGGTGCCACGGATCTGGAGCTCATGCCCCTCGAGGAGGCCGAGGCCTTCACCGGCGCCAAGTCCGGCTTCATGGGCCCCGTGGACCTGAAGCTCGACACGGTCTTCGTGGACAAGAGCCTGGAAGGCTCGGTGAACCTCACCTGCGGAGCCAACAAGACGGACTTCCACCACTTCGGCTTCGATCCCAAGCGCGATCTCAAGAACGCGGCCTTCGCCGACATCCGCCTCGCGCTGGAGGGCGACGCCTGCACGCGCTGCGGCAAGGGGCATTACCAGGCCTACCGCGGCATCGAGGTGGGCCAGGTCTTCAAGCTGGGCCTGAAGTATTCCAAGTCCATGGGCTGCACCTTCCTGGACGAGAACGGCAAGGACCAGCCCATGGTCATGGGCTGCTACGGCATCGGCGTCACGCGCACCATCGCCGCCGCCATCGAGCAGAACTTCGACGAGGACGGCATCGTGTGGCCCTGGCCCATCGCGCCCTTCCAGGTGCACCTGCTCAGCCTGGATCCCGCCAACGCGGAAGTCTCCCAGGTCGCGAATGAGCTGGAAGCGGCCCTGGAGCAGGCGGGCTTCGAGGTGCTCCATGACGAGCGCGAAGGGCTCAGCCCCGGCGCCAAGTTCAAGGACGCCGACCTGCTGGGCTTCCCGCTGCGCCTCACCGTGGGCGCCAAGGGCCTGAAGGACGGCATCGTGGAACTCCGCGACCGCCGCGCCAAGGCCGTCGAGAAGCTCGCGCCCGCGGACGCGGTTTCCGCCGTCGCCGCGGCCAAGGCGCGTATCCTCGGTGAATTGGCCGAAGCGGGAGGGCGATGATGATCGGGCATCAGGCATCAGGCGTCAGGCGTCGGGCCGCTGGATCTGGCATCGTGGCCCCGCATGCGGACCCGAAGCCCGAAGCCCGAAGCCCGGACCGGAGGTCCGAAATGGCTGAAGGGCGGGTGTTGCTCACCACCTTCATCGAGGGCGTGCTCGTCCACGGGAAGGCGGAGCCCCGCGTGCTGCTCGTGCCCAACCCGCACACGCCCCATCGCGGCCTGCTCATGCCCGTGCAGGTGCCTTGGGCGCCGGGCTTCCTGCCTTCGGCGCTGCTCACGGCGCAGATCCAGCAGACCTGGGGCATCCCCTTCCGCGTCGTGGACCGGGCCGCGGCTCTGCCGGTGGTCTTCGACGAGCGCACGAGCCGCCTGCCCACGCCCTGGCTGCTGCGGCTGGAGAGCCTCGAAGGCCAGCAGCGCCTCTACCTCACGCACCTGCTGCGGGCCAAAGCTCCGGACAACGAGATCCCCGCCGCGCCCGCGGGCACGCGCTGGGTCACAGAAGCCG
>DATJFC010000032.1:0-9450 GCA_035495995.1 Holophagaceae bacterium | reverse complement strand
CCTTCAGCCATCCGTTCGACGCGACTTCCTTGTCCGTCGACATCACCCGCGCCCCTTCGTCCGGTTCCAGGAAGTCGGCGGCGGTGCGGCCGATCACCTGCTCCCGGCGGGTGCCGAAGATCCGCTCGGCCGCCGGGTTCCAGAGCTGGACCGTCCCGAAATCCGCTTCCTTGGCGGATTTCACGACCAGCGCGACGGGAAGGTGGCCCACGACGGTCTCAAGGAAGCGGCGCGAGGCCTCGATCTCTTCATGCTTCCGCCCCAGGTCCTCGTTGGCGGAGGCCAGCTCCGCGGTGCGGGCCTCCACCTTCCGCTCCAATTCCCCATGGGCGGCGGAGAGCCGCCGCTCCGCCTCCCGCCGCTCCGTGGTCGCCGCGCCCAGGATCAAGGAGGTGATTCCGGTGACGCCGATGAAGGCGTCCAGATTGAGCAATCCCTGGTCAGGGGCGCTGAGGCCGAAGGGGCCGCGGCCATGGATGGTGCCCCAGACGGCGAAGGCGGAGATCCCCACCGCCGTCGCCACCGTCGCCCGGGACCCGAAACGGAGCGCGGCCCAGATCAGGAGCGGGAACACGGCATAGGCCCGGAAGTAGATGCCGGACTTCTCGAAGGCGCCGCAGAACACGAGGACGCCGGTGGCGACGACGATCAAGGAGAGGAGGCCCGCCTCGGACGTCTTCCAGCTCCGCCAGTCGGGTTTCGGAGGAGTCCGCCAGGTGAGGATCAACGGGGTGACGAGGAGCGTCCCGAGGCAGTCGCCCACCCACCACAACCGCCAGACGGAGCCGAGCGCGGAAGCCGGCATCAGCCCGCCGAGCCTGAGGCACGCCACTCCGCCGCTCGCGCTCAGGAGGGGCGCCGTCACGGCGATCATCGCGAGAACCAGCACCTGGGGGGTTTCCGAGAAATCCGGATCCGGATTCCCGATCCGCTTCAACAGCCACCAGCCCGCCAAGCCCGCGAGCGTGTTGCCGGAGGCGATGCCCGCCGCGACGCTCCAGGATTCATGGGCCATGGCGTTGGCCGCGAAGGCGCCAGCGAAGACGCCGAGGGCGGCCCAAGGCCCGGCCAGAACCAGCGCAGCCAGCGCCAGGCCCGCCGGAGGCCATACCGCGGTCACCTGGGTGGTGGCGAAGGCGAGGGAGAGCCCGAGCCGCGCCAGCGCGAAGTAAGCCGCGGCGACCAAGGCCACCTGCACGGGCTTCTTGCCCAGGATGGATGCGATCAAGCGCAAAGGGCGCTCCAAAAGGGGCTTGGGCACCCATCCTTGCACGCTTCAAGACAGCGGCGAGCGCGCAGCCTCGACATTGCAATTCCTTAACACGTCTTCGTGCCGCTTCTATTTGTTCTCAAACAATTCGCTCCCGCCCTTGCCGGAGCGCAGGCGGGCACTATCTTAGGGTTTCTTTACGCAGGAGGCGGCCATGGGCGCGTTCACGCGGCGGGAAGCACTGGGCGTGTTGGCGGCGGGCGGGACCGCTGCCCTGCTGAAGGGCGCTCCGCGCGAGTTCCGGTCCGCCGCGGAGCCGATGGCGCCCTTGCCCGGGCCTCCGGGGCCCCATGCCGCCGTGCCGCTGCCTTTCGCGCCATCGAAGCTGAAGGGGCTGAGCGAGCGGCTCATCGTCTCCCACCACGACAACAACTATGGGGGCGCGGTGAAGAACCTCAACGCCGTCCGCGCGCAGCTGGGCACGCTGCCAAATGACGCGGCGGGATTCCTCGTCGGCGGGTTGCGCGCGAAGGAACTGGCCTACGCCAACTCGGCCGCGCTCCACGAGGCCTATTTCGGGAACCTCGGCGGGGACGGCAAGGCGGACGGGCCCGCGCTCCAGGCGATCGTTTCGGGGTTCGGCTCCGCAGCCGCCTGGGAAGAGGCCTTCCGCGCCCTCGGGTCGAGCCTGGGCGGCGGCAGCGGGTGGGCCATCCTCGATTACGCCTTCACGGACGGGAGCCTGCGCGTCGCCTGGTCCGGCGACCACACGCAGACGCTCGCCTCGGGCTATCCCCTGCTCGTGATGGACATGTACGAGCATGCCTACCAGATGGACTACGGCGCGGCGGCCGGCAAGTACATCGACGCCTTCTTCCAGAACATCCAGTGGGACGAGGTGAACCGGCGCCTGGAGCGCGCGCGCAAAGCCTACGCGGCCTTGTCGGCCTGAGCATGCGGCTGGCATCGCCGTTCCTGCTGCTGGCCCTGATCTCCCGCGCTTCGCCCGCCGGCTTCCCGCTCGCCGCGCCCGTGGCGGACCTGCCCTTGCCCGGGCCGCCTTCGCGCTTCGACTACGGCTGCCTGGACCCCTCCGATGGGCGCCTCTTCCTCAACCACATGGGGGCCGGCGAGGTCGTGGTGGTGGATGCGGCCGCCCGCAAAGTCATCGCCACCCTGCCAGGGTTCTCCCGCTGCACGGGCATCCTCGCGGTGCCGTCCCGGAACGAGATCTATGTGAGCGCGCCCGGCGCGGGGCAGGTGGCCGTGCTGGATTCGCGCAGCCTGAAGGTGCTCGCGCGCATGCCCGCGGGGAGGTTTCCCGATGGCCTGGCCTACGATCCCGTGGGGCAGCAGGTCTTCGTGTCCGATGAGAGCGGAGGGCGCGTCCACATCCTCGATGCCCGCGCGCACCGCGCGCTCGGCGGCGTGGCCATGGGGGGCGAGGTGGGCAACACCCAGTACGATCCGGTCGCCCGCCTCATCTACAGCAATGTGCAGACGCGGAACCAGCTGGTGGCCATCGATCCCGCGACCCGCAAGGAAGTCGCGCGCGTCGACCTGCCGGGCGCGGACCACAACCACGGCCTCTGCCTGGACCCGGAGCGCCGCCTCGCCTTCATCGCCTGCGAGGGCAACGCGAAGCTGCTCGTGCTGGACCTGGAAACCCGCAAGGTGACCGCATCCTTCTCCGTGGGAGGGGATCCGGATGTGCTGGCCTTCGATCCCGGCGCCCGGCGCCTCGTCGTGGCGGCGGAATCGGGGCCCGCGGCCTTCTTCCATGAGGAGGGGCGCGCGCTCGTGAAAGACGGCGAGCAGCGCGTGGGCGCCAACGCCCATGTGGTGGTCGTGGATCCCGCCACGCACCTGCTCTACTTCCCGCTCAAAGACGAGGGAGGGCGGCCTTTGCTTAGAGTGCTGGCGCCCGTCTCCCCCGCGCCAGGCGCATCCCCACCGGCACGGCGATGAGCGCCGCGACGAGGCCCGCGCCCCAGCCCCAGCGGAAGCCCATGCGGTCGATGACGAGGCCGATGAGGAGGGAGCCGAGGCCGATGCCCGTGTCGAAGGCCGACATGAACGCGCCGAAAGCCGCGCCGCGCCGCTCGACCGGGACCACCTCCAGCACTTCGGCGTTGAGCAGCGTGTAGATCATCGAGTAGCCCGCGCCGTAGACGAGGCCGGCCGCGATGTGGCGGGCCGTCCCCCCGGGGGCGAAGGTGAGGATGGCGAGCCCCGCGGCCGTCACCAGCGCCATGGCGGGCAGGAGCCGGATGGGCCGCCGGCCGAAGCCGCGCACTCCCATGAAGGCGCGCATGGCCACCATGCCGATGGCGAGGCAGGAGAGGAAGGCCGCGGGCCACGCGAAGCCTCCGCCGAGCGCCTCCTGCGCGCTGTAGCTCGTGAGCGACCCGTAGCTCAGGGCGATGAAGAAGAGGATGGCGGTGAGGCTGAGCACTTCCCGTTCGGGAAGGCGGAAGGGCGCTTTGGTCCGCGCGTGGCGGGGCGGGTCCTGCGGCAGCTGGCGCGAGAGCCAGGCCAGGGCGGCGAAGCAGGGCACGAGCAGGAGGCACAGGGTCTTCCAGCCCGCCAGGCGGAAGACCAGGACGCCGAAGGTGGGGCCGAAGATGACGCCGCCGGGGCTCGCGAGGCCGTACCAGCTCATGCCTTCGGCCCGCCGGTTCTCGGGGATGATGGCGCCCAGCATCGCGGGCTGCGAGGTGACGAGTCCCGACCACACGGCGCCGTGGATGGGCGCCAGCGCGAAGAGCATCCACCGGACATGGATGAACGCGTAGGCCGCCATGATGAGCGTGAACAGCGCGGCCGTGAGGCCCATCATGCGCCGCAGGCCGATGCGGTCCGCCAGCTGCCCCGTGGCGAAGGCGCCCAGGGCCGAGCCCACGGTGAAGGCCGTGAGGAAGCGCCCGCTCTCCGCCTTCGTCGCCCCCAGCTGGACGAGCCGCAGCGGCCCCGTGGGGAAGAGCTGGAACGCCGCGAAAAAGGTCAGGAAGGTGAAGATCCAGAGGAGTAGGAAGCCGCGAGACAACAGGCGAGTCTGGGGCCCGGACATGTCAGCTCTGAGCCCGGAGGGCGGAGAAGAACGTGAGGAAGGTGAAGGCCCGCATCAGCAGGAAGGGCCGGGACCAGAGGCGGTCTGTCATGCCCCTAAGCTAACCTGCGGGGCCTCGGCCGGGTCACGGTAGTCTGTGATGTTCGCTTGAGGACCCCATGAATCCCGAAAAGCTCGCCTCCGAGACCGCCCGCGTCCTGAAAGGCGGCGCCGACAAGGCCCACGCCAAGAACGCGGAGAGCGGCAAGCTCTTCGCCCGGGAGCGCATCGCGCTGCTGGTGGACGATGGGAGTTTCATCGAGGACGGCCGCTTCGCCAACGCGCTGGATCCGGGCCTTCCCGCCGACGGCGTGGTGACGGGCACGGCCATGGTGGACGGCCGGCCCGTGGCGCTCATGGCCAACGACTCGACCATCAAGGCCGGATCCTGGGGCGCGAGGACGGTGGAGAAGATCATCCGCATCCAGGAAGTGGCGATGCGGAACAAGGTCCCGATGCTCTACCTCGTGGACAGCGCGGGCGCGCGCATCACGGACCAGATCGACATGTTCCCCGGCCGCCGCCACGCCGGGACCATCTTCCACAACGAAGTGGCGCTCTCCGGCCTCGTGCCCCAGGTCTGCCTGCTCTTCGGGCCTTCGGCCGCGGGCGGAGCCTACATCCCCGCCTTCTGCGACATCGTGGTGATGGTGGAGGGCAACGCCTCCATGTACCTCGGCAGCCCGCGCATGGCCGAGATGGTCATCGGCGAGAAGATCTCGCTGGAGGACCTGGGCGGCGCCAAGATGCACTGCTCCGTGAGCGGCTGCGGCGACTTCCTCTGCAAGACCGAGCAGGAGGCCATCGCGCTCTGCAAGGCCTACCTGGCCTACTTCCCGTCGCACTGCGAGGACGACCTTCCGCTGACGGGTCCCAAGCCCGTCAGCCCCAAAGCCAAGCTACTGGCTGACATCGTGCCCAAGGACATCAACAGCCCCTTCCAGATGAAGGACTTCATCGAAGGGCTCGTGGACGAGGGCAGCTTCCTGGAGATCAAGAAGCTCTTCGCCGCCGAGCTCATCACGGGTCTCGCGCGCCTGGACGGGCGGCCCGTCGGCATCGTCGCCAACCAGCCGCGGGTGAAGGGCGGCGTGCTCTTCGTGGACAGCGCGGACAAGGCCACGCGCTTCATGACGCTCTGCGACGCCTTCGGCATCCCGCTCGTCTTCCTGAGCGACGTGCCGGGCTTCATGATCGGCTCGGCGGTGGAGAAACAGGGCATCATCCGCCACGGCGCGAAGATGATCTCCGCCATGGCCAGCTGCACGACGCCGCGCGTCTGCGTCGTCGTCCGCAAGGCTTACGGCGCGGGCCTCTACGCCATGAGCGGCCCCGGCTTCGACCCGGACGCGACGCTGGCGCTGCCCACGGCGAGCATCGCCGTCATGGGCGCCGAGGCCGCCGTGAACGCCGTCTTCGCCAACAAGATCGCCGAACAGCCCGAGGAGCGCCGCGCGGAATTCGTGCAGCAGCTCCGGGATGAATACAACGAGGACATCGACCTCATGAAGCTCGCCGCCGACCTCCACGTGGACGCCGTCATCCAGCCCGGCGACCTCCGCGCCGAGCTCATCACCCGCCTCGCCCGCGCCCGCCGCCGCGACATGAACATTCCCAAGCGGCGGAGCGTCACGCCGGTCTAGGCTTCACGCCTTGAAGGAGGCTGAGATCGCGTCCAGGAAGGGCTGTTTGGTGATCCAGCCGCCATTGCCGTCCTGGTAGATCACGCCGTAGGCGTCGGGATTGAGCGTGTCGCGGTACATCCAGTAGGTGTAGCCCACGCCGTTCTGGTTCAACAGGGGCAGGAGCGCGTCGAGGTAGGCGAGGTCCGGGTCCTCACCGGACTGCACGCCGGCCTGCTGCACGAAGACGGGGACGCGGTTCGCGGCGCGCAGGTCCACGAGGGCCTGCAGGCGCGTGGTGAGATCGGCGATGTTCTGGGCCTGGGTGCCGCCGGTGTGGACGAAGAGGTCACCGGTGTAGACGACATCGCTCCAGGCCGTGTTGTAGGCCTTGGACGCGTCCGTCATCTTGTAGAGGCGCGGGCCGAGCAGGAAGGGGATGCCCGGCGCCACGGGCCGGAGGGCGGTCATGACCTGGCCGTAGAAGGTGGTGATGTCCGCGTCGTCCGCGGAGGCCGGGTTGGGTTCGGGGAGCGGCTCGAACATGCCGAGATAGGGCGTGTCCTTGTAGCGGGCCGCGATGAACTTCCAGGCCTCGATGAAGCGCGCGCGGGCGTCCGGGTCCGTCCAGAAGTTGTGGCCGTTGGGATAGAGGCCCTTGGGATCGCAGTACTGGACCATCGAAAGGTCGGCGGGCGCGCCCTGGGTGCCGTCCTGCCCGCAGTTGGAGTCGATGAACAGGATGATCCACAGCTTGGCCTTGGACGCCTGCTCGACCATGCCGTCGAGGATGGCGAGGTGGCCCGGGTCGATGCCGGCCGTGGCCGTCTGCGCGTCGTCCCGGCTATCGATGCCCTTGCCGTCGTAATAGCCCCACCAGCGCAGCGGGATGCGCACGCAGTTCGCCCCTTCGCTCCCATTGCGCGCCGCGTCATCGGGCTGCGTGATGCCCCAGCGTCCCCAGTTCCAGCCGCGGAGCGTGAGCGGCTTCCCGTCGGGGCCGAGGATGTCCGCCCCGCTGATCCGCAAGCGCGCCGGGGCGCCCTGGACCGGCGTGGAGGACGCGCCCTCTGCCGAGCCGCCGCCGCAGGCCGAAAGCGCGAGCACGCCCGCGAGCGAAAGAAGCACATGACGCCGCCCTTCAGAGAAATCGGAGGCCTCGTCTGGGGGCAAAGGCTGCATCGCGCGCTCCGGCAGGTCGAGCTATTCGCTCTGGAAAAGGAATGGACCGCATCGCGCGCCGGAGGTTTAAGCGGCTCGCCTCGCCCTCCTTCGTCATCCCTGCCAGAGCCGCCCAATTCCTGGACAGGCGTTTCCGGGCCTTCTCCTGGAGGAAACGGGCGAGATCGTCGTCGAGGCGGAGGGTGGCGCGGCACAAGAGACCTCCATGTGCATGGATTCATGATTCCAAATTGAGAGAACAAGGCTCTGCGCATTCATGGAATGCGGATCGTCCGCCGATGGGAGGGTGTGACCCCTCCGCGCCGTCCTCTCCTCCGGCCACGTCCTGGCCTCCGAATGCCCGTCGTGGCATGCTTGTTTTTTCCATTTCCACCGTTGGTGATGGCTTCGTGCATTGGTCCAGGCTGCGAGTCCTGATCGGGTTCATGGCCCTGGCTTTGTCCGGGGCCCAAGAGCCTACCGGGCGGCTGGCCTTCCAGGTCCACGGGCGCGCGGAAGGGCTCAAGCACCTCTCCATCTCGACGCTGGCGCAGGACACGACGGGGTTCATCTGGGCCGGGACCGAAGGTGGCGCCTACCGCTACGACGGCGCGGGGTTCCGCCGCTGGAGCGTCGCGGACGGGTTGCCTTCCTCCTGGGTGGAGTGTTTCAGCCCGGAACCTGATGGCAGCATCTGGATCGGCACGCGCCGCGGGCTTTGCCGCTTCCGCGATGGCCGGATCACGGTGCTCACGGAGCCGCAGAGCCTCGCGGGCGCGGAGGTGAAGTCCCTTCTGAGGACCCCGGACGGCGAGCTCTGGGCGGCCACCGACCAGGGCCTTTTCCTGCGCGGGAGCCTCGGCGCGTTCCAGCCCGCGCCGCGCTGGCCGGGCGGCAAGGCCTACTGGGTCGCGCGCGGCGCCCAGGGGATCTGGGTGGGCAGCGAAGGCGGCCTCCGCCTCCTGAAGAACGGCGTCTGGCAAGCCTTCGGCCGCGAGTCCGGCCTCTCCGGCGATCCCGTGAAGGCCGTGGAGGAGGACGGCGCGGGGCGTTTGTGGGTCCGCACCCAATCGGACATCTTCGTGCGCCGCGCGCCCGGCGGCCTCTTCACCCGCGTGGAAGCCGGGCCGGTGCTGAACACCATCTACGAGGAGAGCCTGGAGCCCGATGGGCAGGGCGGCATCTGGGCGCCCACGGTGCAGGGGCTCTTGCACTTCAGGCAAGACGGCAGCATGGAGCGGCTCGGCCAGGAGCGCGGCCTTCCGACGCCCTGGGCGAACACCGTGCTGGTGGACCGGCAAGGCGAGCTCTGGGCGAGCGGCATCGGGCTCTACCAGGAGCTGGGCCATGGGGACTGGCACACCTACGGCCAGTCCGATGGCCTTCCCGCCGACAACATCTGGGCCATCCACCGCGACCAGTTCGGCGCCCTGTGGGTCGCGACGACGAACGGGCTCTCGCGCATGCGGGCGGAAGGCTTCCAGGCCGTGGCGGAGACCCGGGGCGAGATCTTCTACGCGTTCGCGGAGCGGGACGGGGCCCTGTGGGGCGGCGGCGAGCAGGCCTACCTCGATGTCTTCCGGTTCGGACGGGACAAGCCGGAGCGCGTGGCGCTTCCCTCGGCGCCCGCGGCGCCGCAGGTGACGAGCCTCGCCTTCGGCGCGGAGGGCGCGCTGTGGATCGGCACCGCCAAGGCGGGGCTCCTCCGCCGCGCGCCGGATGGCTCCTACGCGCGGGAGCCCGTTCCTGGGCTGCCCGACGATGGCCAGGTGGCGAGCGTGCAGACGGACCCCGACGGCAGCCTGTGGGTGGCCAGCGACGCGGGCCTCGCGGTCCGCGCGAAGGACGGCGCCTGGCGCGCCTGGGGCGCCGGGTCCGGCCTGAGGCTGGCGCGGCTTTGGGGACTCGCCCGGATGCCCGACGGCAGCATCTGGGTGAGCTATCAGGAGCCGCTGGGCCTCACGCACCTCCGCCTGGCGGAGGGCGGCAAGCTCGAGGTCCTCCAAAGCCTGGACACGGCCCGGGGCCTGGTGTCCGATTCGATCTATTCCATCGGCCGCGACGCGGCGGGGAATCTGTGGGCCGGCACCAACGACGGGCTCATGCGCGTGTCGCCCGACGGGCGGCTGGCCCGCTTCGGGCGCGCCCAGGGGCTCGTCGGAGAGGATTGCAACCCGTTCAGCTTCTGGGCGGACGCGGACGGGGATGTGTGGCTCGGCACCACCGGCGGGCTGGAGCACCACAGCGCGGGCGGCGACCGGCCCAGCTCCGCGGCGCCCGCGGCGGTGGTGCTGTCCGCGGAGGCCGGTCCCCGCCTGGAGGACGGCCCCTTCGAGCCGAGCGCCCGC
>DATJFC010000031.1:0-4009 GCA_035495995.1 Holophagaceae bacterium | reverse complement strand
AACCGGAAGCCTGGATGTCGATTTGATCGTCACCGGAAAGGGAAACGAGAAGCATGTGACCCTAGAGCAAATCAGCCACACGGCCTGAGGCTACGCACATTCCTTCGTGGTGAACACTTTCTAGACCGAAAATGTCTCCGCGCCCACGAACACCGCCAGTTTCGCCAGCGCCTCGTCCAGCGCGGCCACGCGCGCCTTGGTGGCCTTGACGCCCTTCTCCCACCAGAGGCCGCGCACTTCCAGCAGGCCCTGGTCGCGGTGGGTCTTGGCGTCGAGGCGGCCGATGAAACGCTCGCCCTCGAGGATGGGGAGCACGAAGTAGCCGTACTCGCGCTTGGGCTCGGGCACGAAGGCCTCGAAGCGGTAATCGAAGCCGAAGCGGCGCAGGCAGCGCGCGCGGTCGCGCACGACGGGGTCGAAGGGCGCCAGGAGGCGCAGGCCCGCGGGCGCCTCCGGCACGCGCTTCAACCGCGCTTCCCAATCCGCCACCGCGAAGGCCGCCTGGGGCTTGCCGCCGCTGGCGTCCTCCACCATCACGGGCGCGAGACGCCCGGCCTTCGCTTCCCGCTCGCACCAGGCCTTGGCCTCGGCGATCTCGATGGACGCGAAGAAGCCTGCCAGCTCCCGCGGCGTGAAGACGACGAGGCGCGGCGCGGCTTCGAGGCAGGCCCACGCGATGTGCGCCGCGCGGTCCGGTTCCGGCGCGGCGTGGGCCTCGGGATGCACCCGCTCCGCGAGGTCGTAGACCTTGTGGAAATTCACGCGGCGCGGGATGGCCAGTTCGCCGCTGCGCCAGAGGAAGTCCAGCGCGGCCTTCTGCGGCTTCCAGCCCCACCAGGGCCCGCGCTTCTCCGGGTGCTCGAAGTCCTTGGACATGAGCGGGCCCTCTTCCCTGATGCGCGCGCGCACGCCCTTCACCACGGCCTCGCCGTCCGTGCCGCGGAAGTGGTACTGCCACCAGGCGTGGGCCTTCATGCGCGCCTCGTCGCGCCGGAAGCGCGGCTTCCAGTGCGCGTACCAGCGCAAGGGGATCAAGCTCGCGTCGTGCGTGAATCCCTCGAAGAGCAGCTTGTCCTTCTCGAGGAGCGCCTGGAGCTGCGTCGGCTCGTAGCCCTCCAGCCGCGTGCGCAGGATGAGGTCGTGGGCCCGCGCCAGCACGTTGATGGTGTCCAGCTGCACGAAGCCCAGCGTGTCGAGCGCCTTCTTCAGCTCCGGCTTCGTGGCCTTTCTCGCCGGGTCCGCGAGCAGGCCCTGCGCGTCCAGGAAGAGGCGCGCGGCGGAGGAGGCCGGGATGCTAGCGGGGTTCATCAGATCCGCGCCGCGAGCTCGGCGCCTTCGCGGATGGCGCGCTGGGCGTCCAGCTCCGTGGCCAGCTTGGCGCCGCCGATGAGGTAGACGGGCACGCCGAGGGCCCGGGCGCCCTCCAGCAGCTCGGTGTTGGAGAGCTGGCCGGAGCAGTTGATGACCGAATCCACTTCCAGGCAACGGGGCTCGCCCCCGCCCTCGCGCACCCAGAGCCCCGCGTCGTCAATGCGCTCGTAGGCGACGCCCGGCAGCATCTTCACCTTGGCGGACTTGAGCGCGGCGCGGTGGATCCAGCCCGTCGTCTTGCCGAGCGTGCCGCCCATCTTGTCGGCCTTGCGCTGGCAGAGCGTCACCTGCCGCTCCGCGTGGATGCCTTCGGGTTTCGGCAGCAGGCCGCCGCGGTGCGCGTGCTCCGCGTCCACGCCCCACTCGCGCAGGAAGGTGGCGAGGTCCGGCGTCTTGCCGTCCTGCACCAGGTACTCCGCCACATCGAAGCCGATGCCGCCCGCGCCGATGATGGCCACGCGCGGGCCCGCGGCCTTCCGCCCCGCCAGCAGGTCGGGGTAGCTGATGACCTTCGCGTGGTCGAGACCGGGAATCTCCGGCACCCGCGGCACCACGCCGCTGGAGAGGATGATCTCGTCGTAGCCTTCCAGGTCCGCGCGCGTGGCTTTCGCGTTGAGGCGCAGCGTGACGCCCGCCTTCTCCATGCGCGCCTTGAAGTAGCGCAGCGTCTCGAAGAACTCCTCCTTGCCCGGCACCATCTTGGCCAGGTTGAGCTGGCCGCCGATTTCGGATGCGGCCTCGAAGAGCGTCACGCGATGGCCGCGCTCGGCGGCGTGGGCGGCGAAGCTGAGACCCGCCGCGCCCGCGCCGACGACGGCGATCTGCTTCGGCGCCGCCACCGGCGCGAAGTTCAGCTCCAGCTCATAGGCCGCCCGCGGGTTCACGAGGCAGGTGGCGCGCTTCTGCTGGAAGATGCGGTCCAGGCAGGCCTGGTTGCAGCCGATGCAGGTGTTGATGTCGTCCGGGCGATCCTCCATCGCCTTCTTCACGAAGTCGGGATCCGCGAGCAGGGGCCGCGCCATGCTCACCATGTCCGCGTCGCCGTTGGCGAGGATGCCCTCCGCCACCTCCGGCGTGTTGATGCGGTTCGTCGTGATGAGCGGGATGCCCACCTCGCCCTTCAGCTTGCGCGTCACCCAGGTGAAGGCGCCCCGGGGAACCATCGTCGCGATGGTGGGTACGCGCGCCTCGTGCCAGCCGATGCCCGTGTTGATGATCGTCGCGCCCGCGGCCTCGATGGCCTTCGCGAGCTGGACCACTTCGTCCCAGCTGGACCCGTCCGGCACCAGATCCAGCATGGAGAGGCGGTAGATGATGATGAAGGCCGGCCCCACGGCCTCGCGCACGGCCTTCACGATCTCCACGGGGAAGCGCATGCGGCGCTCATAGCTGCCGCCCCATTCATCCGCGCGGCGGTTCGTGCGCGCCGCGATGAACTGGTTGATGAGGTAGCCCTCGCTGCCCATGATCTCGACGCCGTCGTAGCCCGCCTTCTGGGCGAGCTTCGCGCACTTCGCGTAGTCGCGGATGGTGCCGCGCACGCCGCGGGCGCTCAGGGCGCGGGGCTTCCAGGGCGTGATGGGCGACTTCACCTCCGAAGGCGCGACGGCGAAGGGGTGGTAGCTGTAGCGGCCGCCATGGAGGATCTGCAGGGCGATCTTGCCGCCGGCCTCGTGCACGGCTCGCGTCACCTTGCGGTGCTTCCCCACCTGCCAGAACCAGCTCAGCTGCGCGCCGAAGGGCATGAGCCGCCCCCGCAGGTTGGGCGAGATGCCGCCGGTGACGATGAGCCCCACGCCGCCCCGCGCGCGCTCCGCGTAGAAGGCCGCCATCTTCTCGAACCCTTGCGATTCCTCCTCCAGCCCCGTGTGCATGGAGCCCATGAGCACGCGGTTCGGCAGCGTCGTGAAGCCGAGGTCGAGGGGCGCGAGCAGGTGCGGATAGGGCATGGGCGATCCTGGAATCCGCCCAGTGTAGGGCGCTCCGGGCGCATTCCCTCCGCCTACCTCGCGTCAAAGAGCGCCGCGTCCGCCGAATCCTGCGCACCCTGGAGGCGCGGCGGGAGGCTCCGATGAAGCGCTTCATCCACGGCATCCAGATGGCGTTCACAGACGAGGGCAAGGGCGATCCGCTGCTCTTCATCCACGGCTACCCCTTGAGCCGCGGGGCCTGGGCCCGGCAGGTGGAGGCCTTCAAGGCCGCGCACCGCGTGGTGGCGCCGGACCTGCGCGGCTTCGGCGAGAGCGGGATGGGCGGGGCTCGCGGCCCCGTGCCCATGCAGGCCTACGCGGAGGACCTACGCGCGCTGATGGCGGAGCTCGGTCTCGGGCCCGTGATCCTGGTGGGCCATTCCATGGGCGGCTACATCGCCCTGGCCTTCGCCCGGGCCCATCCCGAACTGGTGCGGGGTCTCGTGCTGGTGGGCACGCGCTCCGGCGCGGATTCCGCCGAAGGCGCCGCGGGCCGCCTCGCCCTGGCGGAAAAGGTGGGAGCCCAGGGGGCTCAAGTCGCCATCGACGCCATCGCGCCCAAGATGCTCTCGCCCCATGCGGATCCGAAGCTGGGCCCCCCGATGCGCGCGCTCATGAAGGACGCCAGCGACGCGGGCATCATCGGCGCCCTGCGGGGCATGGCCGAG
>DATJFC010000030.1:0-6177 GCA_035495995.1 Holophagaceae bacterium | reverse complement strand
GCGCCGAGCAGGCCCTGGGCGGGCCCCGCACCGGCACCTACCGCTTCCGCATGCCCCAGGCCATCCCGCCCTACCTCCTGGCCCTGGCCGTGGGCGACCTGGACTTCCAGGCCCTGGGCAGGCGCAGCGGCGTCTTCGCCGAGCCCCCGGTGCTGGCCAAGGCCGCCAAGGAGCTCGAGGACACCGAGAAGATGATCGCCACCACGGTCCAGATCGCTTACCGCACTCGCCCCTCGGCCGGTGGCCTGCAGTGGCTGGAACCGTCCATGACCGCGGGTAAGCGGCGCCCCTACCTCTTCAGCCAGAGCGAGAGCATCTACGGCCGCACCTGGATCCCCATGCAGGACAGCCCCAGCGTCCGCGTCACCTACACGGCCCTCATCCACACGCCGGAGGATCTGCGCGCGGTGATGAGCGCGGACCAGGACCTCAGCAACCGGCGCACGGGCAGCTACTTCTTCAAGATGGACAAGCCGATCCCCACCTACCTCATCGCCCTCGCGGTGGGCGACATCGACTTCCATCCGCTCGGCAAGCGCTGCGGCGTGTGGACCGAGCCCTCGATGATGAGGAAGGCGGCCTGGGAGCTGGGCGACACCGCGAAGATGATCGACGCGGCCGAGAAGCTCTACGGGCCCTACCGCTGGGGCCGCTACGACATCCTCGTCCTGCCGCCCAGCTTCCCCTACGGCGGCATGGAGAACCCGCGCCTCACCTTCGCCACGCCGACGATCCTCGCCGGCGACCGCAGCCTCGTGTCGCTCGTCGCCCACGAGCTGGCCCACAGCTGGAGCGGCAACCTCGTGACCAACGCCACCTGGGGCGACGTGTGGCTCAACGAAGGCTTCACCACCTATGTGGAGCGCCGCATCGTCGAAGCGATCTACGGCCGCGCCAACGAGGAGATGCAGGCGGTGCTCGGCCGCCAGACCCTCGACGGCCTCGTGAAGGAGCTGCCCCCCGCGGCCACCGTGCTGCGCCCCGACCTGAAGGGGCAGGACCCCGACGACAGCCTCAGCGAGATCCCCTACGAGAAGGGCGCCATCTTCCTCCGCCTGCTGGAGGAGACCTACGGCCGCAAGCGCTTCGACGCCTTCCTGCGCGGCTACATGGACCACTTCGCCTTCCACAGCATCACGACGGAGGATTTCGAGGCCTATCTCAAAGCGCACCTCTTCCCCCTGGACGAGAAGGCCGCCGCGAAGATCCCGCTGGACCAGTGGCTCTTCCAGCCGGGCCTGCCGGACGATGTGCCCGCGCCGCATTCGGCGCTCTTCGACAAGGTGGACGCGGCCCGCGAGGCCTGGATGAAGGGCGGCGACACCGGCGCCCTTCCCTACCCGAAGTGGAGCACCCAGGAGCGCCTGCGCTTCCTGCTCGCCCTGCCGGACACGCTCACCCTCGACCAGATGAAGGCGCTCGATGAGGCCTTCCAGATCACGGAGAAGGGCAACGCCGAAGTCGAACATGTGTGGCTGCGCCTCGCCATCAAGCACGGCTACGCGCCCGCGGACGCGCGCCTCCGCGCCTACCTCATCGAGATCGGCCGCCGGAAGCTCATCGTGCCGCTCTACGCCGACCTGGCGAAGACGCCCGAGGGCAAGGCCAAGGCCCTCGACATCTACAAGGCCGCCCGCCCCGGCTACCACCCCATCGCCCAGGCCACCGTGGACGGCGTGCTCGGGTACCAGCCGTGATCCCGCTTCCTCCGGTCCTCATCCAATCCGCCGCGCTCGGCGCCAAGGACTTCACCGCGCGTTGCGGCGAGCTCAGCAGGGCGAAGGATTGGCCGGGACTCGAGGCGCTGGCGCGGACTCAGATGGCGGCGGATCCGAAAGACGCCGCGGCCCAGGCCGCCCTCGGCTTCGCGCTGCTCGCGCAGAACAAGACCGGCGAGGGTAAGGCCGCCTGCGAGGCGGCGCTGCAACTCGACCCGAAGCGCGCGGACGCGCTCTACTACCTCGGCATCGCATATGCCCAAGCGGGAGACGCGGCCGGCGTGGCGGAGGTGGGACGACGGGTGGGCACCGTTTCCACAGACGCGCTCCAAACCTATTGGCAGATCCCAGTCATCGAGGACGCGGTGCTCGGCCATCCGGAGCTTCCGATCTTCCAGGCTTCAGTCCTCCACTTCGAATCCATGTCCATGGACTCCGTGAAGGAGGCCGCAGGCCCCTACACCGGCCCCCTCGTCGTCGCCCTCACGGTGGACGCGGATGGGCGACCCATGAGCGCTCACTCTCTCCTGGCCCCGGCAGGGGTCGTGATGCCGCTCGAACTCGCCGCCATGAGGTGGCTCGTGGAACCTGTGAAGGTGGACGGGAAGCCCGTGGCGGGGCGTTTCGTGAAAGTCGTGACCATGGATGCCACAACGAAATCGGATGCTATGCGAACCGTCAGGGTGGGCCGCTAGAATCGGAGTTCGGAGCTCCCCATGATCCCCGTGCTGATCTTCCAGAACCCTCCCGCGCTCAGCGCCAAGGATTTCTCCGCGCGCTGCGGCGAGCTCAGCAAGGCCAGGGATTGGCCCGGACTCGAGGCCCTGGCGCGCAACCAGGCCGCGGCCAGCCCGAAGGACGCCTCCGCCCAGGCCGCCCTGGGTTTCGCGCTGCTGGCCCAGAAGAAGGCGGTGGAGGGCAAGGCCGCCTGCGAGGCGGCGCTGAAACTGGACCCCAAGCAGATGCAGGCCCTGTTCTATCTGGGCCTCGAAGCGGCTCAGGAAGGTGATCAGAACGGCGTGCTCGCCATCGCCAAGCGCATCGAGTCCATCAAGCCCCTCGTCGCGGTGCAGTTCATGCGGAATCCCGTGATCCAGCGCGCCGTCGTGCCCGGCACGGACCTGCCGCTCGTCGAAGGGAACCAGGTCCACTTCAAGGCCGCGTCCATGGGCGCTTTGCAGGACTATGTCTCGGAGGCCTCCGGCGGCCGGCTGGCGGTGGCCGTGATCGCCCTGACCGTGGGCCCGGATGGCGTCCCCACCATGGCGGAAGTCCTGGTCGCCTCTCCGGGCCTGCTGGCGCCCCAGGTGGAGAAGGCGGCCAACGAATGCCGCGTCGCGCCCATCCAGGCGGACGGCAAACCCACCGCCTTCCGCTGCATCATCGACCTGGCCGTGAACAAGCCGGGGGACGGCGGGTTGTGACCGCTACTGCACCACCACCGTCGTCACGCTATCGGCGGGCATGGAGAGGATGAACCCGTTGGTGACCGGCAGGCTGATGTCCGCCTGCCTCACGGGCTTGGGGATGGCGGTGCCGGAGGCCTGCTGGACGAGGCGCCAGACCTGGGCCGTGTGCAGCGCCTGGGTGTGGGTGAGGCGGATGGCGGCGGTCTTCGCGGCCGAGGCCTTGTTGATGGCGACGATGACGACGCGCTCCGGGTGGCCCGCGTCCATGGACGCGTAGACGCTGCTGTGCGTGATGTCGCTGGTGGTGGCGGAGAGCCCCATGCCGCCGAAGCGCGAGCCCGCGTCGTCGTAGTCCAGGAACATGCGGAAGCCCGCGAGGATGTAGGGGTCGTAGGTGGTGTAGTTCCCGTGGGAATCGGTGTAGGCCCCGGCCCAGAAGGTGGCGGAGAAGAGCCCTTCGCGCCCGAAGATGCCGAGGCAGTCCGCCTCGGCGATCGCGCCGCTGATGTGCAGGCCGCCGCCGAACTCGTACTCGCTGATCGAGACCTGGGTGCCCGGGAAGTCGTGCGCGACCTTGTCCTTGAGGCGCGGAATGAGCTTCACGGCCTCGCCGAGGATGTCGTGGGCGATCCAGCTGGAGTCCTTGTCCGGATTGCTGTTGTCGTTGTCGCTGGCCGCGGGGCCGAAGCCCGCGTCCCACAGCGCCCGCGGCGCCTGGATCCGCGCGGAGACCATCTCCGCCGTGGGCGTCTCGCTCTGGTCGTCCGTGATGCGGCCGGTGGCGGTGTAGGTCTCGGGATACCAGTGCACATCCAGCGCGTCGAGCATCCGGATGCCGCTGCTGTCGCTGGCGCCCTTCATCGCCTTCAGGTAGGCGTCCAGCCACCAGTCGTATCCGTCGGCCGTCGGAGAACCTGAGTCCGTGGCGTTCTGGAAGTTCCAGTAGCCGTTGAACCCGTAGCTCACGGGGCCGAAGAGCTTGGCGTCCGGCGCCACGGCCTTCAACGCGGATGCGAGGCCCACGCTCTTGGCGAGCATCTGCGCGTAGGTGGGCGCCGTGGGCTGGATGAGCTGGAAGGTGCTGTTCCAGAGGTCCGGCTCGTTGTCGAGGTCGATGAAGACCGGCAGGCTCGCGGTTGAGGTGAAGCCGTCCGGGTATTTCGCCTTCAGGAAGGCGAGGCACTCGTCCATGTAGACCTTCCTGTCCGCCGTGTCGGGCGGGTCGCTGAAGGCGGAGCCCTTCGCGGACACCACATCGTTGAAGCGCGTGGCGACCTGGCCAGCGGTGACATTGCCGTTCTCATCCGCCGCCACCTTGCCCTGCAGCTGGAGCGTGATGAGCGCCGCGTTGCCGCCCGCCCGCGCCGCGTCGACGCGGTCCGTGATCGCCGCGGCGGGCGTGCTGCTACTGCTCAGGTAGTCGTCGCTGTGGTAGGGACCGTAATCGGTGCCGGCGTTGCTCGCGTTGGTCTCCCAGTTGTAGGCCGTCCAGCGGTTGCCCCCGGCCCGGACGATGCCGCTGTAGGCTGGCTGCCAGGCCCAGCCGTTCTCGGCCGCCGTGCCGTTGATGCCGTAGACATAGGGCGAGATGGCGTGGGTCGTCTGGCTCGTGAGCGTGAAACTGTAATCCGCGGCGCCGGGGTCTCCGGGCGTCACGAAACCCGAAGAGCTGACCGTCACGGTGGCCGTGGCGGTCGACGAGCCGCCGGCGTTGGTGGCGGTCAGCGTGTAGGTGGTCGTGGCCGCCGGGTTCACGGTGCGGCTCGCGCCGGTGACGGCCCCGACGCCGTTGTCGATGCTGAGGCTCGTGGCCCCGCTCACGCTCCAGGCCAGCGTCGAGCTGCCGCCCGCGGTGATGCTCGTGGGCGACGCCGTGAAACTGGCGATGAGGGGCTTGGGCGTGGCCACCGTCACCGTCGTGGAGGCCGTCGCCGATCCGTGGGCGTTGGTGGCCGTCAGCGTGTAGGTGGTCGTGGCCGAAGGGCTCGCGGCGATGGAGGTCTTGCCCTTGACGCTGCCGATGCCGTTGTCGATGCTGAGGCCCGTGGCCCCGCTGACGCTCCAGGTCAGCGTCGTGGACGCGCCGGGCGCGATGGAAGGGGGGGCGGCGCTGAAGCCGGAGATCGCGGGCTTCGCGCCTCCGCCGCCTCCGGAAGACGAGGAATAACCGCCGCCGCCGCAGGCCGCGAAACAGAGGAGCCCGGCCAGGCTGAGGATCTTTCGGAAGGTCGCGTCCATGGCTCACCTCGGAGATCTACCCCTAGATGCAAGTTCCGGGGCCAGGATTCCGGCCTTCACAACAATTCACACGCCTCGCAAGGAAAGGGCCCCGGAATGCCGGGGCCCTTCATCAGCGCCTTCGCGGCCTCACCAGATCTGGGGGATGCCGTCCGGCACCGGGCAACCGAAGGCCTGGTAGAAGGAAGGCAGGTCGTCCACGGGCCCGATGACGCGGAAGCGCACGGGGCTGTGCACGTCGGAGAAGGCCTGGGTGCGCATCTGCTCCGGGCGCTGGTTGGTGCGCCAGCCCTGGGCGAAGGCCACGAAGAAGCGCTGGTCCGCGCTGAGCCCGTCCACCGCCGGAAGGGTCTTCCCCTTCGTCGCCATCTGGTAGGCGAGGAAGGCGACTTTCAGGCCTCCGATGTCTGCGATGTTCTCGCCGAGGGTCTGCTTGCCGTTCAGGTGCACGCCGGGCACGGGCTCGAAGCCGTCGTACTGCTTGATGACGCCTTCCGCGCGGGCTTCGAAGGCCTTGCGGTCCTCCGGCGTCCACCAGGCCTTCAGGTTGCCATCCGCGTCGTACTGGCTGCCCTCGTCGTCGAAGGCGTGGGTGAGCTCGTGGCCGATGGTGGAGGCCAGCGCGCCGTAGTTCACGGCCTCGTCCGCCTTCTCGTCGAAGAAGGGCGGCTGCAGGATGCCCGCGGGCAGCACGATCTCGTTCATCGTCGGGTTGTAGTAGGCGTTGACCGTCGGCGGGCTCATGCCCCATTCCAGGCGGTCCACGGGCTTCCCGATCTTCGCAAGCTCGCGGCGGACGTTGAATTCGCGGG
>DATJFC010000029.1:0-4917 GCA_035495995.1 Holophagaceae bacterium | reverse complement strand
GCCGTCCCTTGCCGTCATCGGTTCGCGCTTGTCTCCCCTCCGACAGCGCCCCGCGCTGTCTCCGTGGCGCGCTCACCGGACGGCTGCGGCTCGGAGGCTCTAATCCCTCCTCGAGCTCCGACCAATGAGAAGGGCGCCCGCAGGCGCCCTTCTCATTGGTCGGGGCGAGAGGATTCGAACCTCCGACCCTCTGCTCCCAAAGCAGATGCGCTACCAGGCTGCGCCACGCCCCGACGGTGTTCTCAGTCTATCTGCTACTTGCCGCCGAGGGCGACGCTGCGGAGGTTGAGTCCGGCGTGCTGGAGGTCCATGATCTGGCCGGCCAGCTTCACGAGGAGGCCGGTCTCCAGCTCTTCGCGGCCCTTCTTGGTGGCGCCGACGGGCGGCACGGTGGCGATGCTCGTGGGCTGGAGGTCCTTGGACCAGGTCAGGCCGAGGTCGAAGCCGATCCGCTTGCCGCCGCTGGCCAGCTCGCCGGCGAGGCTGGTCATGAGGCCATCGGCGCCGTAGCCGATGCGGATCCAGCCAGGGCCGTCGAACCCGCGCGAGGCGTTCGCGATGGAGACGCCCTGGAGCTTGTTGTCGGCGCCGTAGGTGAAGTCCATGCGGGTCTGGATGCCCTGCTCATCGTTGCGGAAGGCCATGCGACGGGGCTGCCGCGTCGCCTTGTCCACCCAGACCTCGAGGTGGCCGCGCTTCCAGAAGCCCAGAGAGTCGTCCATCTTCTGCTCGCGCTTGGCGGGGTCCCAGGCGCGGGTGGGGGCGTCGAAGACGAGGTGGTCCAGGCCGCCGTCCTCGCCCGCGTAGCTGGCGCGGAAGGTGGGAGCGTTCACATAGACCTGCTGGATCTCGTTCAGGGTCTGGCGGAACCAGGCGAGGAAGGTGATGGGCGCGTCGCTGGGCGGCGCGTCGATGCGCGCGGTGTACGCGTTCTGGTCCTTGCTGTAGATGAAGCCGCGGTCGCCGCGGCGGGTGGCCAGCAGATCGCCGAAATCGCCGGTGAGCTGGGTGCGGTAGTCGCCGCTGGCGAAGTAAGTGGAGTCCACCTTCAGGGAGGCGTTGCCGCCTTTGCTATTGGCCTTCACCATCCCGTTGCTGAGGTCGGCGGCCTTCTTGTCCACGGCGGCCCCGGAGAGGCTGATGCTGAGGCTGCCCTTGAGCTGGACGGCCTTCACGCCCATGTAGGGCTTGCCGAACCAGCCGTCGTTGACGGCGTCCAGGGACTGGATGAAGGCCTTGCGGGCCTGGTCGGCGGAGGCGCCGGCGGGCTGGTTCCCGGGGGCGGCCAGCGCCGGGATGGAGAAGAGGAGGGCGGGGATCGTCTTGTTCATGGTGTCATCCGTCTTCAGCGGTGCGTTCCGGGAGCCTTGGGTTCCGGCTTCCGCTCATGGAAACAGGCCCGGCAGAGGGCCGTCTTCGGATCGTCGGGCGTGAAGGGCAGGTATTCGGCCTTGCCGCACTGGACGCAGCTGATGAGGGCCATCACGCGGGTCTCGGTGCCCTTGCGCTTGTAGGCCACTTCGCGCCGGTAGCAGTCGGGGCAGAGGAAGAACTTCTTGCCTGGGTCCAGGCGGAAGGGCAGGCCGCAGCGGGCGCAGACCTTGTCGCGGACCGCCGTGGCGGAAGGCTCCGGCGCGGCCTCGCGCTTCTGGAGGCGGATCGCCGGGGGCGCGCCTTGTTCATCAGGAGGGGGTTTGGGTCCCTTGCTCATCGCTATGATTCCGCTGGAATCCGCCGTGCGCGGAAGGGCCAGTGTAGCCGAGTCGGGAAGGGGCGACCTGGGGCATGCTGGAGCGATGGACACCGCAGCCCAGCTCCTGGAGCCGCTCCGCGCCGGGGACCCCCGGGCCCTGGCCCGGGCCATCACTTGGGTGGAGAACGGCCGCGCGGAGGCGCGCCCGCTCATGGCGGCCCTCTGGCCCGCGCTGGGGCGCGCGGAGGTCATCGGCCTCACGGGTCCGCCCGGCGCGGGCAAGTCCACGCTCACGGACCGCCTGGCGCGGGAGCTGCGCAAGGCGGGCCGCCGGGTCGGCATCCTCGCCGTGGATCCCACGAGCCCCTACACGGGCGGGGCCATCCTCGGCGACCGCATCCGCATGGCGCGGGCCTCCGAGGACGACGGCATCTTCATCCGCAGCATGGCGACGCGGGGCGCCTTGGGCGGACTCGCGCGGGCCACGCAGGACGCCATCGACCTGCTGGACGCGGCCGGTTTCGACACCATCCTCATCGAGACGGTGGGCGTGGGGCAGGACGAGGTCGATGTCGTCGCCTGCGTGCAGACCTGCTGCGTGGTGCTCGTGCCCGGCCTGGGCGACGGCGTGCAGGCCCTCAAGGCCGGCATCATGGAGGTGGCGGACCTCTTCGTGATCAACAAGGCGGACCGAGACGGCGCCGACCAGGTGGAGCAGGAGATCGAGGGCCTGAAGAGCCTCGGACCCATCGGCCTGGACCCTGATTGGGATCCGCCCATCGCGCGGACGGTGGCCTCGACGGGCGAGGGCGTGGCGGACCTGCTGGCCGCCATCCGCGCCCACGGGGCCTGGCTGCGGCAGGGCGATGGCCTGGCGCGGAAGGCCCGCGCCCGCGCGCGCCTGCGCCTTGAAGCCCTGCTCGCCGAAGAAGCCGCCCGCCGCGCGAGGGCACGCGCCGGCGAGGCGAAGGTGGAGGCGCTCATCGCCGCCATCGCGGATCGCAAGGTGGACCCCTACGCCGCCGTGGACGAACTGCTTTCTTAGGACTTTGGGCCCTCGGCTCTAGGCTTTTGCCCCCGCCGACCCACACTGCCGGCCGGGCAAGCGCCGGTATGAAGGCCGGAGGACGCCCCTAGGAATCGAGCCGATTGACACCTTGGCCGTTGCGCAACCTGGCCCCGCAAAAGCCCCGAGCCAAAAGCCGAGGGCTCTATTTGTGATACGGGGAGCCCTTCAGGATCGCGAAGGCCCGGTAGAGCTGCTCCAGGAACATCACGCGGCTCAGCTCGTGGGGGAAGGTCATGGGGCTCAAGGAGAGCTTGTCGGGGATCTCCGACTTCAGCGCCGGGTCGAAGCCGTGGCTGCTGCCCAGGGCGAAGGCGAGCCGTTCGCCCTTGTCGATCCGTTCCCCCAGCCAGGCGGCGAAGGTCTCGCTGCTGAAGGCGCGGCCCGCGGGGTCCAGGAGCACGGCGCGACCGGCGGCTTTCAATTTGGGCCGCAAACGATCAGCCTCCTCCCGCAGCTGCTTGGCCGTATCCCCCTTGCCTTCCTGGAGTTCGAAGACCTCCACCCGGGCGTGGCTCTTGAGCATGGCAAGATAATGGGACTCCAAGGACCGGCAAGGCTCAAGCTTCAGGCGGCCGAAGGCGATGAGATCCACTGGGTACATCATTTCCCCTACTCGGTTTTTTCGTTGGCACCACAACCAGATCGTCCCATCATCCTCCTAACCGTGCCCGTCACGGAGGTGTCATGACCCGCCCGAACGCCCTCTCTGCCCTGATTCCCGCCGGCGTCCTGCTCCTGCTGCCGGCCCTGGGCTGCGATTCCAAGACTTCCGTCGCGGAAGCGCCCCTGGCCGCCCAGACGCCCCAGGACATCCTCCAGCACTTGCGCTACCTCTCGGCCAGCAAGGACTACAAGCACATCATCCTCATGGCGCCCGTGTCCGCGGACGTGGTGTTCCCCTCCGCGTGGTGGTTCCACAGCCAGGCCGCCGGCCTTGGCCTCCAGCTGACGGACCAGGAGATGCAGGACCTGGGCGTGACGGGCCTCAAGGACAAGCTGGACAACCTGCCCCGCTACCCCGTGCCGGGCTACGACATCCAGGACGCCCGCAGGGCTTTCTACGCCGGCATCTATCGCCTCGTGAAGGGGTTCAGCACCGAGGAATGGAACAAGATGTATGTCATTTCCGTGCAGCCCAGCGCGGACCAGCGGTTGACGGTGGTCACCCTCGGATTCGACAGCCAGCCGAAGATCGCGGTGAGCTGCGTGAAGACGGCGGAAGGCACCTACGGCGTGGCGAACCTCGAGTACAAGGTGGGTCTCGCCCGGAAGAAGTAGGGGGCCCTGGAGAACGCCCTTTTTGGCGCTCCGGCGCTCCTTGCTATGCTGGCCCTCCCTGACCTGAGGTCGGGAGTGAGGGCCGCGATGACCGAGCACATCAACCTCTTCGAGAATGTGAACCGCCAGTTCGACGAGGCGGCGGACATCCTAGGCATGGCGCCGGAGGTGAGGGAGGTCCTCAAGACGCCCTACCGCGAAGTGGCCGTGGCCCTGCCCATCCGCATGGACGACGGCAGCCTGCGCGTCTTCCACGGCTACCGCGTGCAGCACAACGGCGTGCGCGGCCCCCAGAAGGGCGGCATCCGCTTCCACCCCGAGGTGGATCTCGACGATGTGCGCGCGCTGGCCTCCCTCATGACCTGGAAGACCGCCGTGGTGAACATCCCCTTCGGCGGCGCCAAGGGCGGCATCACTTGCGACCCCTCCAAGATGAGCCAGCACGAGCTGGAGAGCCTCACGCGCCGCTACACGGCGAAGATCAGCATGGTGATCGGCCCCAACCGCGACATCCCCGCGCCGGATGTGAACACCAACGCGCAGACCATGGCCTGGGTCATGGACGAGTTCGGGCGCAAGGCGGGCCATTCCCCGGCCTGCGTGACGGGCAAGCCGATCGAGCTGGGCGGCAGCCAGGGCCGCGAGGCCGCGACGGGCAAGGGCGTGGCCATCATCACCCGCGAGGCCTGCGGCGCGCTCGGCATCGGCCTGAAGGGCGCGCGCGTCGTGCTCCAGGGCTTCGGCAACGTGGGCTCCTTCACGGCGAAGTTCCTGGACGAGATGGGCGCGAAGATCGTGGCCGTCGCGGACCACGCGGGCGGCGTGCGCAACGCGGCCGGCCTCGACGTGAAGGCCCTTTCGGCCCACGTGAAGGCCA